>NZ_JAMYSA010000102.1:0-20668 GCF_040321735.1 Mesorhizobium sp. M0293 | reverse complement strand
CGGTCAATCCGAGCCGACCAAGAGACCGATCCTCCCTCAATCAGATGGCCTTCATATATGAATAACTTTCCCCGGACAGTCCTGCCCCTTGCGGGGGAGATGTCCGGCAGGACAGAGGGGGGTGTGAAGGATCGCTACAGAACAAGCTTCTGCCTTGTGCCGTTGCAGTCCCTCTTCCTCGTCGCGGCATGGATCCCAACGGTCTGCGCTCTGCTGCTATGACGAAGGCGTGGTGAACCCTACCGCGCCAGATCGGCCACCACGGCGTCGAGCACGATCATGCCGGCTGGTGTGGCGCGCAGGCGAGCATTGCCGATCGGTGCCACCAGCCCCTCGCCCTGCAGCATCGAGAGCCGCGCCGTAGACAGGCCGCGTCCGGAGAACGCCTCGTAACGGGAGAGATCGATGCCCTCGGCCAGCCTGAGCCCCATCAGCAGGAACTCGTCGGCCTCTTCCGAACGCGTCAGGATCTCGCCGCCGGTGACGCCGTGACCCTTGGCTTCTACCAGATTGGCCCAGGTTTCCGGCATCCGCTCGGCGATCGTGACGGTACGGCGACCGTTCTCGACGAAACGGCCATGCGCGCCGGGGCCGACCCCGACATATTCGCCATAGCGCCAGTAGGTCAGGTTGTGTCGGCTTTCGGCGCCAGGCTTGGCGTGGTTGGAAATCTCGTAGGCCGGAAGCCCATGCGCCGATGTGATCTCCTGCGTCAGCGCATAGAGGTCGGCGGCGTGGTCGTTGTCGGGGATGATGAATTTCTTCGCCGCATGCAGGGCGTGGAAGGGCGTGCCTTCCTCGATGGTCAGCTGGTAGAGCGACAGGTGGTCGGCGGCATGGCCGATCGCCTGTTCGAGCTCCGCTTGCCAGGCCTCCGGCGTCTGGCCGGGGCGGGCGTAGATCAGATCGAAGGACAATCTTGGAAAGATTTCGCGAGCCAAACCGATCGCATGAAGGGCTTCCTCGACATTGTGCAGCCGGCCGAGGAAACGCAAATCCTTGTCGTTCAGCGCCTGCACGCCGAGCGACACCCTATTGACACCGGCCGCCCGGTAGCCGCGAAAGCGTTCGGCCTCGACCGAGGAGGGATTGGCCTCCAGCGTCACCTCGATGCCATCGGGAACAGTCCAGTTCTTCGCCACGGCGTCCAGAACCCTGGCCACGGTTTCCGGCTGCATCAGCGACGGCGTGCCGCCGCCGAGAAAAATGCTGGTCACCTCGCGCGGTCCGGTGCGCTCGCGCATCGTCGCCAGTTCCGCCTCGAAGGCGCTGGCGAAGCGGTCCTGGTCGACCGGCTGGTGGCGGACATGGCTGTTGAAGTCGCAATAGGGGCACTTGGCCGCGCAGAACGGCCAATGGACATAGACGCCGAAGCCGGGCGCCCGGTCGAGCAGCATGCTCATGTCGAGCCCAATCTCGCCTTGGCGAATTTCTGGAAGGCGCGGGCGCGGTGCGACAGCGCCGTCGGCTGGCCGGGCTTCCAGCCGTGCTTTTCCTCGGCGCTCATCTCGCCAAAGGTTTTTTCGAAGCCATCGGGCAAAAACACCGGATCATAGCCGAAGCCGAGTTCGCCACGCGGCGGCCAGACCAGCGTGCCTTCGGCCTCGCCGCGATAATATTCGGCCTCGCCGTCAGGAAACGCCAGGCAGATGACGGCGACGAAGCGGCCCTTGCGCTGTTGTGGCAAGGCCGCGCCGACTTCCTGCAGCGCCACTTCGGTGCGTTGCATGGCCATGCCGAAATCGCGCGAACCGTCGGGTGTTTCGGCCCAGTTGGCGGTGTAGACGCCGGGCGCGCCATCAAGCGCGTCGACGCACAGGCCGGAATCGTCCGACAATGCCGGCAGGCCGGTCGCCTTGGCGGCGGCCAGCGCCTTGATGTAGGCGTTTTCCTCAAAGGTGGTGCCGGTTTCGTCGGGCTCGGGCAAGCCGTAGTCCTTGGCGGATTTCGCTTCGAAGCCGAACGGCCCCATCAGGTCGGCGAATTCGCGCAGCTTGCCTTCATTGTGGCTGGCGACGACGATCTTCATTCCATCGAGAGAATGCATCAAAGGCCCCAGATTCGTGGCTCGGCGAATTCGATCGAATTGCCCGAGGGGTCGCGTATATAGATCGAACGGCCGCCCTGCGGCCATTCGAATTCGCTTTCGATGACTATGTTTTTCGCTTCGAGATGCGCTCTCCAGCGCACGATCTCGTCAGCGGTCGCCGCAAAGCAGAGATGGCCTTCACCGACAGCGCCGTGTGGCGGCACGGGCAGCCTGGCGTCGGGCGCCGGCGGGATTTTGGTTGCCTCGGCATTGAAGACGAGCAGCACGCCCGGGCCGCAGCGGAAGAAAAGGTGGCGGCCATCGACTTTGCCGAGGAGGTTTAGGCCGAGGACGCCGGTGTAGAAGGTTTCGGCCGCGGCAAGGTCGGTGACGTAGAGAGCCGATTCAAGAATAGCAGAGGGAGTCACCAGGCGCCCCCCTCTGGCCTGCCGGCCATCTCCCCCTCAAGGGGGGAGATTGGCAGCTTCAGCGCCCCCGCACATCTCACGCCGCCGAAAGGTGGCGCAAACCAGCGGGATAGCCGATCTCCCCCCTTGAGGGGGAGATGGCCGGCAGGCCAGAGGGGGGCACTCAAGCTCGGCATTTGAGAACTAAGCCACCGCCATCTGCTGCAAACTGACCAGACGCTGGATGCCCTTCTTGGCCAAGCCCATCAAGTCCGCGAACTGCCCTTCGGAGAAAGGCTCGCCCTCGGCGGTTCCCTGGATCTCGACGATGCCGCCCTTGCCGGTCATGACGAAATTGGCGTCGGTGCCAGCCGAGGAATCTTCGAGATAATCAAGGTCGATGACAGGCTGGCCGCCATGGATGCCGCAGGAGATCGCCGCGACGTGGTCCTTCAGCACCTTGGCGACGCTGGCCATCTGGCGGGCTTCCATCCAGCGCAGGCAGTCGTAGAGCGCCACCCAGCCGCCGGTGATCGAGGCGGTGCGGGTGCCGCCATCGGCCTGGATGACGTCGCAGTCGACGGTGATCTGCTGCTCGCCCAGTGCTTGCAAATCGACCACGGCGCGCAAGGAACGGCCGATCAGCCGCTGGATCTCCAGCGTGCGACCGCCCTGCTTGCCGGCGGAAGCCTCGCGGCGCATGCGCTCGCCCGTCGAACGCGGCAGCATGCCGTATTCCGCCGTCACCCAGCCCTTGCCGGAATTGCGCATCCAGCCCGGCACTTTTTCCTCGAGGCTGGCCGTGCACAGGACATGCGTGTCGCCGAACTTCACCAGGCAAGAGCCTTCGGCATGCTTGGAGACGCCACGCTCGAAGGAGATGGCACGCATTTCGTCGAATTGGCGTTTGGAAGGGCGCATTCAGGCTGCTTTCTTGTCATTTTTCGGAATCTTGGCCGGCTTGTAACCGCATGGGACGCATGGCGCAAAGGAAAATGGCCTGACGATCTGACGCAGACACCGGTTGCGCGGGCCGTAGCGAAGTCTATATCTTTGGGCCGGAGGTTTTTGGCCGCAATGACCAAGGCAGTCGATCCGAATTCGCAGGCGCCCGCGCTTCAATCATTGGACATGCGCTCGCGCGACATTTTTCGGCGCATCGTCGATTCCTACCTCAGGGACGGCGAACCGGTGGGATCACGCAGCCTGTCGCGCATCCTGCCGTCCTCGCTGTCGCCGGCCACCATCCGAAACGTGATGAGCGACCTTGAGCATCTCGGCCTGATCTACGCGCCGCACATCTCGGCCGGCCGGCTGCCGACGCAGGCCGGCCTGCGTTTCTTCGTCGACGCCTTCATGGAGCTTGGCGACCTCTCCGACGAGGAGCGCCGCGCCATCGAGGCGCAGGTGCGGGCGTCGGGCTCAGGCGCGACGCTGGAACACATGCTGACCGAGGCCAGCCAGATGCTGTCGGGCATGTCGCGCGGCGCCGGCCTGGTGCTGGCCGCCAAGAACGAGGTGGCGCTGAAGCACATCGAATTCATCCAGCTCGAGCCGACGAAGGCGCTGGCGGTGCTGGTGTCGCAGAATGGCGACGTCGAAAACCGCGTCGTCGAGCTGCCCGCCGACATTACAGTCTCGCAACTGCACGAGGCCTCGAACTTCCTCAACGCTCATATCCGCGGCCGCACGCTGGCGGAGGCACGGGTCGAGATCGCCCGCATCAAGGAAGAGACCAGGGCGGCCCTCGACACGTTGTCGCAGGACCTGGTCGAGAAGGGGCTCGCGGTGTGGGCCGGCGCAGACAGCGGCCTGCCGGCGCGGCTTATCGTGCGCGGCCGCGCCAATCTGCTTGAAAACGTCACCGCCCAGGCCGACATCGAATTGTTGCGGCATTTGTTCGAGGACATGGAGACGCAGGACGGGCTGATCCAGCTGCTCGACCTCGCCGAGGAAGGATCGGGCGTGCGCATCTTCATCGGCTCGGAAAACAAGCTGTTCTCGCTGTCCGGTTCCTCGCTGGTGGTCGCGCCCTATCGCGACAAAGACGCCCGCGTCGTCGGTGCCCTCGGGGTCATCGGCCCGACCCGGCTCAACTATGCCCGCATCGTACCGATGGTCGACTATACGGCGCAACTGATTTCCCGCATGCTCCGCTAAGTGTATTGATATTCAGGTGATGCCGGCCTGACCTGAATCTCAACCCTTAGACCCAAAAAACAAAGAACAAGCAGCTGAGGAGAAAAAGAATGGCGCTCGAAGAATTCAAGGCCCGGATCAGCCTGCTGCTCGAGGAGATGGTCAACCAGCCGGAAGATCAGCACGAGATCCAGGAGCAGTTGCGCGAGAAACTGCGGGAAATGCGCGCCATGGGCCTGCCGCTGCCGGCCGATCTCGTCGAACTGGAAAAGCGCCTCGACGACGATTTCTACGCTGCCGGCAACTGAAGCTGGAAACCTCCGCTCTCACTTCAACTCATCGTGTGCCGCGGAACAACAGACGAAACTGCCCGTTTGCCCTCTTTGCAGCCTGTCATTTGTGATCAGGTTTGGAGGATTGAATGATCCAATTGGCCGGGCTGGCCCTCTCCGCTGCGATGTTTCTCACCGCCACTGCATTCGCCCAGCAGGCGGAGCCCGTATTGAAAGGTGCCGCCGCCTTCGGCGACTGGCGTGCCGACAGGCCGGGTGTGCGCCGCCTGATCAAGCCGAACGATCTGCCAAAACCCGACGTCACCAAGTCCGCCTCCAACAGCGCCGGCCTCGCCGAAAGACCGGCAGACGCCAAGCCGAAACTGCCGCCGGGCTTTTCGGCCGAGCTGATCGCTTCGGGCATCGACAATCCACGCGTCGTGCGCGTCGCGCCGAACGGCGACCTGTTCATCGCCGACAGCGAAGCCAATCAGATCCGCGTCTACCGCCTCGCAGACGGCAGCGCCAAACCCATTGAGAGAGGCATCTTTGCCAGCAATCTCAACCAGCCCTATGGCATTGCCTTCTATCCCCCGGGCAATGACCCGCAATGGGTCTATGTCGCCAACAGCGACAGCGTGGTTCGCTTTGCCTATCGCAATGGCGACCTGAAGGCATCAGACGATCCCGAGACCATTGTCGACAACATCCCTTCAAGTCATCACTGGACCCGCGACATCGCTTTCTCTCCGGACGGCAAGACGCTCTATCTATCGGTCGGCTCGGGTTCGAATGCCGCGCAGCATATGGGCAAAGAGCCGAAGGGCGGCCTCGGCGCCTGGTCGACGTCGCAGCCGCTCGGCGCTGCCTGGGGTCCCGAGGATGGCCGCGCGGCTGTGCTGGCCTTCGATCCCGACGGCAAGAACGGACGCATCGTCGCCACGGGTCTGCGCAACTGTTCGGGCATGGCCGTGCAGCCGGCGACCGGCGCGCTGTGGTGCGTCGTCAACGAAAGCGATGGGCTTGGCGACAATGTGCCGCCGGAATATGCGACCGTGGTCAAGGACGGCGCCTTCTATGGCTGGCCCTGGTACTATATCGGCAACAACGAGGATCCACGCCACAAGGGCGCGCGCCCCGATCTTGCCGGCAAGGCTGATATTCCCGACGTGCTGATGCAGGCGCATTCGGCGCCGCTCAACATCGCCTTCTACGAAGGGAAGAACTTTCCGGCCGAATACAAGGGCGACGCCTTTGTGGCTCTGCACGGCTCATGGAACCGTGGCAACAGGACAGGCTACAAGGTGGTGAGATTGCTGTTCAGGGATGGCAAGCCGACCGGCGAATACGAGGATTTCATCACCGGCTTCGTCGTCTCCAACGGCGAGGTCTGGGGTCGGCCGGTCGGCGTAGCGGTGGCGAACGACGGCTCGCTTGTTGTGACCGAGGACGGCAACGGCACCATCTGGCGCGTCACCCATGACGGCGATCGCTCCTGAAGCGGCCGGATGAGGGGGCCTTCTCCACGTGTTTCAGCGATATCTGGTGCAATGGATTCCGATCCCCAGGGAATTCAATCCTGATCCATTCCATGCGACAAGGCATTCTGATTTGAGGCCGCAACCATGACCCTCACCGGATTCCTCGCCTACAGTGCCGCCCTCGGCATCGCCGCCGCCATTCCTGGCCCCGGCGTCACCGCGCTCGTTGCGCGAGCACTCGGCTCCGGCTTCCGTTCGTCGCTGGCGATGTCCTTTGGCCTGATGGTTGGCGACCTCACCTATCTGACCGCCGTGGTGTTAGGTCTCGCCTTCGTCGCGCAGAGTTTCGGCATGGTCTTTCTCGCCATCAAATGGCTTGGCGTCGCCTATCTTGCCTTTCTCGGCTGGCGGTTCTGGAACAGCGGCATCACGCCCGAGACCGTCGAGGCCAGGAAGGGCAAGGGCGGGCTGCTGTCGAGCTTTGTCGCCGGCCTGACCGTCACGCTCGGCAATCCGAAGACGATGATCTTCTACCTGGCGATCACGCCGACCATCGTCGACCTGAAGACCATCACACTGACCGATTATGGCATTCTCGTCGCGCTGACGGTCGTCGTGCTTCTGGTGGTGCTGGTGCCGTATCTGGCGCTGGCGGCCAAGGCGCGCTGGTTCCTGAAGTCGCCGCGCGCGCTCAAGGCACTGAACCGCACTGCCGCCGGGTTCATGGTCGGCGCAGCTGCAGCGATTGCCGCCCGCCAATAGGGGCTTTCGGCCAAAGCATTTCCCAAACAGGCCTTTGCGGGAAATGCTTTTCCGGGACGGAGACGTTTTAGACACAGGTCCCACTCGGTTATTTTCGGCCGACAGCTTATGTTGCGCGGTTGAAAGCCCTATCTTGCCGGCTGCAATTCCACTTGCCTGAAATTCTGGGAGCGAAACCAATGAACAAGCCCGTCACATCAGCCCGCGTGCCCGGTCGCGGCCGCGTCTACGATTCCATCACCGACACGATCGGCGATACGCCGCTGGTACGGCTCGACAAATTCGCTCGGGAAAAGGGCATCGTCGCCAATCTCATCGCCAAACTCGAATTCTTCAATCCGATCGCTTCGGTCAAGGACCGCATCGGCGTGGCGATGATCGAGGCGCTGGAGGCTTCCGGCAAGATTTCTCCCGGCAAGACCACGCTGATCGAACCGACGTCGGGCAACACCGGCATCGCGCTTGCCTTCGCCGCCGCCGCCAAGGGCTACAAACTGATCCTGACGATGCCGGAAACGATGTCGATCGAGCGCCGGAAAATGCTGGCGCTGCTTGGCGCCGAGCTGGTGCTGACCGAGGGCCCGAAAGGCATGAAAGGCGCCATCGCCAAGGCCGACGAACTGGCAGCGACGATCCCCAACGCGATCATCCCGCAGCAGTTCGAGAATCCGGCCAACCCGGAAATCCATCGCACTACGACGGCCGAGGAGATCTGGAACGACACACATGGCGAGGTCGATATCTTCGTCGCCGGCATCGGCACCGGCGGCACCATCACCGGCGTCGGCCAGGTGCTGAAGAAGCGCAAGCCCTCGGTGCATGTCGTTGCCGTCGAGCCGGAATCCTCGCCGGTTCTGTCGGGTGGCCAGCCCGGCCCACACAAGATCCAGGGCATCGGCGCCGGCTTTGCGCCCAAAATCCTCGACACGACGATCTACGACGAGATCGTCAAGGTCTCGAACGAGGATTCGGTCGCCAATGCCCGCCTCGTCGCCCGTCTCGAAGGCGTACCGGTCGGCATCTCGTCGGGCGCCGCCCTGCAGGCGGCGATCGTCGTCGGCTCGCGGCCGGAGAACAAGGGCAAGAATTTGGTGGTTATCATCCCGTCCTTCGCCGAGCGCTATCTGTCGACGATCCTGTTCGAGGGGCTGGGCTCGTAGTCCTTCGCTTCTTCGTGACTAAGCTGGTCCGTTGAAAAAACCGCCCGTGGCGCCAGCCACCGGCTTGAGCAGTGCCCTGCTTCCGGTTCATATCCCACCGGCCTGCTTTCCGTGGGCCGGGGGAGGATTTCATGTACAAGCTCTACACCCGTCCGGGCAGCGGCGGCTTCGTCGTCGAGGCGGCGCTGGCGCTGGCGAATGCGCCGTTCGAACAGATCGACGTGCCGAAGACGGACCGGCCCGATCCGGCCTTCCTCGACATCAGCCCGTTGAACCAGGTTCCGGTGCTGACCTTGCCGGACGGAAGCTCGATGACCGAATCGGCGGCGATCTGCATCCTGCTTGCCGAGCGTCACCCCAATGCCGGCCTGGCGCCGGCTGTCGACGCGCCTGCCCGCGCCGACTTCCTGCGCTGGATGGCCTTCATGTCGTCGGTGCTCTATCCGGCGGTGCTGCGTTTCTATTACGCATATCGCTACACGGCCGATGCCGACGGCACCAAGGCGGTCAAGCAGGCAGCCGTCGCCGAGATGGACCGCGGCTTCGCCGTTCTCGATGCCGCTCTCGAAGGCCGTGACTGGCTGGTCGGCGACCTGATGTCGCTGGCCGACATCTATCTCGTCATGCTGGTAGCCTGGCATCCCGACGTCGACAGGGCGCGCGCCGCCTGGCCGAATATCGAACGCCTGTGGGCCGGACTGCGCGATCATCCGCTGATGAAGACGCTCAACACGTCGCACGAGATGTGGCCAAGTTGAACGGACGGCCGGTGGCGAGGCTCAATTTCTGAGCGT
This sequence comes from Mesorhizobium sp. M0293, assembly GCF_040321735.1. NCBI lineage: Bacteria > Pseudomonadati > Pseudomonadota > Alphaproteobacteria > Hyphomicrobiales > Phyllobacteriaceae > Mesorhizobium > Mesorhizobium sp. M0293. The sequence goes on along the minus strand of NZ_JAMYSA010000102.1, from coordinate 11,624 downwards.
TGCCCGTTTTCCCTGCAGGAAGCGGCGCACCGCCGGGTCGCGTTCGAGGCCGATCGCCCGGTCATAGGCCTCGCTTGCCTGTGGCACCTGACCGAGCCTGGCCAGGAGACCGGCGCGGGCTGCCCAATAAGGCTGATAGTCATCAAGCCGCTTGTCGTCGCCCAGCACGTAAAGGGCCGCCAATCCCGCCACGGCGCCCTCGGCCTCGGCAATCGCCACCGCACGGTTGATCGCCACCACCGGCGATCCCGCGATCGAAAGCAGCGCGTCGTAGAGTTCGCGGATCGCCACCCAGTTGGTGCGGCCGGTCAGCCGCCGTGTCGCATGTGCAGACTGCACGGCCGCCTCGAGCTGGTAGCGGCCGATGACGCCCATGGTGGCGGCGCGGCCGAGCAGGGATTCCGCTTCGTCGACCAAAGCGCCATCCCACAGCGTATGGTCCTGCTCGGCCAGCGGCACATAATCCCCGGCCGCATCGCGCCGTGCCGCGCGCCGCGCATCGGCGAACAGCATCAGTGACAGCAGACCCAGCGCCTCGGACTCTTCCGGCATCAGCGAAGCCACCAGGCGGCCGAGCCAGATGCCTTCGGCTGCCAGATTGCGGCGCTGCGTTTCGGTGCCTGCCGGATCAGACCAACCTTCGGCGAAGGCGGCATAGATCGCTTCCAGCACCGCATCCAGCCGTTCGCCGAGTTCGCCCCGCTCCGGAACGCGGAACCGACTGCCGGTTTCACGGATGCGGGTCTTGGCGCGAACCAGGCGCTGGCCCATCGTTGCGGGCGAGACCAGGAAGGCAGAGGCGATCGTTGCCGCGTCAAACCCGAGCACGGTCTGCAGGATGAGCGGCGAACGCACGTTCGATTCGATCGCCGGATGGGCGCAAGCAAACATCAGCCGCAGCCTCTCGTCGGGCAGGTCTTCGTCGGTCATGTGCGCCTCCGCCTCCTCGGCAATCAGCTTGAGATGCTCGCGGCCGGCCTCGCTGGTCAGCCGCCGCCGCACCGCATCGACGCGGCGCCGCCTAGCCACCGCCAGCAGCCAGGCTTCCGGTTTCTTGGGTACGCCGGTTTGAGGCCATCGCTCCAGTGCGGCGGCGAAGGCATCGGCCAGCGCGTCCTCGGCGCCGGCCACGTCGCGCGTGCGCGCCGCGAGCCAGGCAACAAGCTTGCCGTAGCTTTGCCGGGCGGCGACTTCCGCTGCCGCCCGCGCGATCGCCGAGCCATTCTCCATCACATGGTCTGTTCCCAGATCGGCCGGAGCTCGACCGTGCCGGCGCTGGCAGCGGGGCACCGCGCCGCCCAGGCGATAGCGGCATCGGCGTCCTCAGCCTCGATCATGTAGAAACCGGCGAGCTGCTCCTTAGTGTCGGCATAGGGACCGTCGAGCACGTTGGTCTTGCCGTTGGCCATCCGTACCGAAGTAGCGGCCTGGGTGGGCTTCAGCCGGTCGCCGGCCAGCCAGGCGCCGGATTTCTTCAACGCCTCGGTATAGGCGCCATAGGCTGCGCTGATCTCGTAGGTCTTATCGGTCGGCGCGGCCGCCATCGCCGCTTCGTTGACGTAGATCAAAAGCATGTATCGCATGGTCTTCTCCCGTTTTCTCGAAGGCCGCTTCGTTGCGAGCCGGACGTATGTCGTGCGGCAGCACGCGATTTCGACAGGCCGCTCAAAAAACTTTCGGCTTCACCACCAAGTTTCGCAAGGACCAGAGCTCACCTTGCCTGCCGGACGACAGCCGGCGTCGCTCTGGCAGCGGTTCCTCGCAGCACTATCCTCTGTCGTGGACGGGCGGATCATGCGAGCGGCAGGAGAAAGAAAATGGAACTCGTGACCCACAAGAAATTCAAGAACGGCCGGTTGATGCCGTGGGGAAAGGGCACGGTCGTCAGCGGCGCGAAAGGTACCGTCTATCTCTGTGGAAACACCGCGACATCGGACGACTACGATCCGGCCAGCAAGAAGGGCGGCGGCTTCGCCGGCGATGCGGCAGCGCAGTGGCGCGCCGTTCTCGGCAACATCAAATCGGACCTGGAGGAGTTCGGCAGCGGATTGGACCATCTCATCAGGCTGACCTTCTTCGTCAGAGGTCCATTTCCCGATGGCGGCGTTCTCAGCTCTCCTAATTTTCGCCTCGACGTGCTGGACGCGTTCTTTGCCGAGCATTGCCCGAAGCACTGCAGTTATAACAATCCACCACCCTCGGAGGTGATCGGCGTTGCGGCGCTCGCGCAGGCAGACATCGTCATTGAAATCGTTGCGGTCGCGGCGCTGCCGGATTGATGATGGACACGAGCCGCAGCGCCTGGCGCTCGGGTTTTGCGCGCCTCAACCGTTCGTCTAATGGCTGCAATTGCGGGTTGGCATTTGCCGTCTGCCGTCTAAACTCGCGCTGCTCGTGCCGAGGAGGGCAGTGCGGCGCCACTATTTCAGGGAGGAGATCACGATGTTCCATTTCAGAACGAAATTTGTTGCAGCTGGCGCGATGGCGCTGTCACTCGGCTTCGGCGCGATGCCGGCAGGAGCGCAGGAATTCATCAACGTGCTGACCGGCGGCACGTCCGGCGTCTATTATCCGCTCGGCGTGGCATTGTCTGAAATCTACGGCAAGGGCATCGAAGGCGCCCGTACCCAGGTGCAGGCGACCAAGGCTTCGGTCGAAAACCTCAATCTGCTGCAGCAGGGCAAGGGCGAGATCGCCTTTGCGCTGGGCGATTCCGTCAAGCTGGCCGCTGAAGGCAACACCGAGGCCGGATATCCAGGCAAGCTCGACAAACTCCGCGGCATTGCCGCCATCTATCCCAATTACATCCAGATCGTCGCCAGCCAGGAATCCGGCATCAAGACGCTGGCCGACCTCAAGGGCAAGAGCCTCTCGGTCGGCGCGCCGGCGTCCGGCACCGAACTCAACGCGCGCACCATCTTCGCCGCCGCCGGGCTGAAATACGAGGATCTCGGAAGGGTCGAATACCTGCCTTTCGCCGAATCGGTCGAACTGATCAAGAACCGCCAGCTCGACGCCACGCTGCAATCGGCCGGGCTCGGCGTCGCCTCGATCCGCGACCTCGCCACTTCCGTGCCGATCAACGTCGTTGCGGTTCCGGCGGAAGACGTCGCCAAGATCGGCGCGCCCTATCTTTCGGTGGTCATTCCCAAGGGCACTTATGAGGGCCAGAGCGAGGATGTCGCGACCGCCGCCGTCGGCAATTTCCTCATCACCCGCGCCGATGTTTCCGATGAGACCGCCTATCAGATGACCAAGCTCCTGTTCGAGCATCTCGACCAGCTGGCCGCGGCGCATGCCGCCGCCAAGGCGATCGACCCGGCCAAGGCACTCGACGGAATGCCGGTGCCGCTGCATCCGGGTGCGGAGAAGTATTACAAGGAGAAAGGGCTGCTGAAGTAGGCGCGTGGCAATCTGACATGTCTTCGCCAGGCGCCCCCCTCTGCCCTGCCGGGCATCTCCCCCTCAAGGGGGGAGATTGGCCGTCGCGATGTCTTTTGCCAATCGCTGACGTTGCAAAACGAGCGCCGACATCAATGTATCCGATCTCCCCCCTTGAGGGGGAGATGGCCAGCAGGCCAGAGGGGGGCGCCTCGCAATGCAATTCGCTCGCTTTGGAGTGCGTCGGATGAGCGAAGCAACGCCTGCAACGACAACCGACGGTAAATCCGCCACCTTCCATCTCCCCGTCGCCGAAGAGCAAATCGAAGGGCTGCCGCCGGGCTTCGGCGACGGCCTTGCCAGCAAGGCCGCCTTTTTCATCGCCGTCGCTTTTTCCGTGTTCCAGATTTACGTCGCCGCCTATGGTAGCATTCCGAGCCAGGTGGTGCGCGCCATGCATGTCGGCTTCCTGCTGCTGCTAGGCTTCGGCTTGATCGCCAATCTGCGCGCCAAAAGCGTGACGGCGAAAGCCGCGTTCTGGACGCTCGGTGTGCTCGGCTTCGGCACCGGCCTGTACAATTGGGTGTTCTATGCCGATCTCATCCGCCGCTCCGGCTTCCTGACCACGCCGGACCTTATCGTCGGCGCCGTGCTGGTGGTGCTGGTCTTCGAGGCCGCGAGGCGGCTGATGGGGCTGCCGCTGGCGGTCATCGCCTTCATTTTCCTCGCCTACTGCTTCGTCGGCAACCATCTGCCGCCGCCCTTCATCCATCGCGGCTATGATTTCGCCCAGCTCGTCGACACCTTCGCCTACGGCACCGAAGGCATATACGGCACGCCGATCTATGTTTCGGCCGCCTACATCTTCATCTTCGTCGTCTTCGCTGCCTTTCTGGAACGCGCCGGCATGATCGCGCTGTTCAACGATTTCGCGCTCGGTCTTGTCGGCACCTGGCGCGGCGGCCCGGCGCAGGTCTGCGTGCTGTCGTCGGCGCTGATGGGTACCATTTCCGGCTCGGGCGTGGCCAATGTGGTGGCCAGCGGCCAGTTCACGATCCCGCTGATGAAGCGCTTCGGCTTCCGCGCGGCTTTCGCCGGCGCCGTCGAGGCAACCTCCTCGATGGGCGGCCAGATCATGCCGCCGGTGATGGGCGCGGTCGCCTTCATCATGGCCGAAACGCTGAACGTGCCTTATGCCGAAGTGGTCAAGGCGGCGATCATCCCGGCGCTGCTCTATTTCGGCGCCTGTTTCTGGCAGGTGCATCTGGAAGCCGGCAAGGCCGGCCTGCATGGCATGGCCAAGGCGGACCTGCCCAACCCGTGGGACGCGGTGAAACAACACTGGCCGCTGGTGCTGCCGCTCGCAGCCCTCATCTATCTTTTGTTCGCCGGCTACACGCCGATCTTCGCCGGCACGATGGGCCTGGCGCTGACCATCGTGCTCATCCTCGGTACGCCACTGGCGGCGGCGATCGGGCCGCTCGCCTTCCGTGTCGTCTTCTGGCTGGCCCTCGGGCTCGCCGCCGCCTCGTTCATGAAGTTCGGCGTCAACCTCCTTGGCCTTGTCATCGCCGCGCTGATTGTCGCCTGCTTCACCTTCAGGGGCGGGCGCGAGACGCTGCAAATCTGCGTGGATTCGCTCGCTGAAGGCGCCAAGAACGCGCTGCCGGTCGGCATCGCCTGCGCCATCGTCGGCATCGTCATCGGCACGCTGACGCTGACCGGCATCGCCTCGACTTTCATCGGCTGGATCATCTCGATCGGCGAGGACAATCTGTTCCTGTCGCTGGTGCTGACCATGGTCACTTGCCTGGTGCTCGGCATGGGCATCCCGACCATTCCCAACTACATCATCACCTCGTCGCTGGCCGGGCCGGCGCTGCTGTCGCTCGGCGTGCCGCTGCTGGTCAGCCACATGTTCGTCTTCTATTTCGGCATCATGGCCGACCTGACGCCACCGGTGGCACTGGCCGCATTTGCCGCCGCACCGATGGCCAAGGAAAGCGGCCTCAAGATCGGCATCCAGGCGACCAAGCTTGCCATTGCCGGCTTCTTGGTGCCGTTCATGGCGGTCTACACGCCGGCGCTGATGCTGCAGGATGCCGGGCCGATCGCCGCCCAGTTCGGCTATCCGGTCGAGGTCGTCTACATCGTCGCCAAGGCGTGCATGGGCATCGTGCTGTGGGGTGCCGCCGCCGTCGGTTTTCTGGCCCGCCGCATGGCGTTGTGGGAACGGCTGCTGGCCTTCGCCGCCGGCGTGCTGCTGGTCGCCGCGGTGCCGCTTACCGACGAGGCTGGCTGGGCGCTGTCACTTGCCTGGATCGGCTGGCATTGCTGGCGGGTGCGGGAGGCCACCGCATGAGCCTGTGCATCCTAGCCACCGGCAAAACGGTGACGCTCGCCGTTGCCGCCTTCACGCTATCCTGGACGCATTCGGTGGAACGGACGCGCTGGGAGGAAGACTGGAAGGTCACGCCTACCGGCCTGCAGGTGGTCGAGGCCCGGATCAAGGGTTCGGGCGCCGGCATGGAACCACCAGAAGGCGCGGTGCTGCGCGACGGCTGGTGGATCTATGCGCCTGATGTCGGCCCGCAGCGGCGCGTCGTGCTGGCCGCCTCCGGCGCGACCGGCGACGGCTGGACGCTGTGCACGGCTCAGGGCTGCCGAGAATTTGGCAAGGCGGCCGGCAGCTCCATCGTGCTGGAACCATGCGGGTCGGACGGCACGAGCCAGCCACGATAGCGCACGATCAATCCGGTGAGCGGATGGGAAATCTCGACATGGAAGCGGAAGCGGCCATTTTCGATGGTTTCGTGGGATGTGGAGCGCGGGCAGAGCCACAGGCCTCTAGTCGATCAACCGTCCCCTCAGCGCGGCGGAAGGAATGTCACAACTGTCCTTCCTGCCGAACAGGGCGTAGCGGTTCTTGGCAATGCTGACATAGAGCCAGTTGCGCAGCGGGCGCGGCAGCAACAGCAGAGCCTTCATCGCCCGCCAGGGCCAGCCGAGTTCCGCCATGACGGCAACGAAGCTATCGAGCCGCGTGAAGGCGACGCCGTCGATCAGGACGAGATTGGTTTCGTAGGAGTCCGTGCGCAGCCCGTGTTGCCTGAACAGCGCCTCGCCAAACGGCGACTGCGCGGTGGCGAAGCGGAAGCGGTTTTGGCGGTCGAGCCTGACCACCATGCGCACGAAGCCGGAGCACAGAACACAGACGCCATCGAAGACGATCAGCGGATGGCTTTTATCGAAGAGCTCATGGGGACTTGATTGGGGACGGTTGGTCAAGCGGGCCTCGGCTGCTCGTGTCCTATGACACTAAGCCAGCCGATGGCGGTATCAAAGCCGTGGCGATGTCGCACGCCGCCTGTCGGCGAGAGCGGGACGCTCGGCGCGATAGGTGGTGGCCCGGGTAGAGGTGGCGGGCCTGCAGATCCGGCTGTCGTGGCGATTCTCGAAAGCCATGATCAGTGCGCGCCCAGCGAGTTGCCGCGACGGGCGCAGGCCGGGCCGGGGCCGCGCATGTAATAGCGCTCAGGCCGATAGGTCGGCGCGACGAATTCGCGGATGGCGGCGGCATAGCCGATGAGGTGCGCGAGGAAGTTCATTTACCTAGTCCCTGTCCCGATTTTCGGATGTCCCTTCCGAATTGCGGTCATCATAGCGTCGAGGCGTGAATAGTCAGTGAACGTGATGTTAATATCTGGTCGAAAATGCCTTGCTTCGTGGCTGGAATGCGGCTGATTCGGGGTCTTTCCGTGCAGTTGGTCGGCATTGCGGCCAATGTGACTTTTGCATCACATATGTTTCGTTTGAATGTCGCGCGCGCGCGGTTCTGTTTCAATTCTTGCCGCAGCCGTGAAATTTCCGTGCTTGGCGCCTCGACGCCGCAAACCAACCTGGACATCCAATCGTCGTGCCTTCGGGGAACTGGACTGGCATCTGTCCGTTCTCATCCTCATCGGGTTCTGGAAGGGAAAAAGTCATGGCGCCGCGTCCAGCCTGGAAGGGTTATCTGAAGCTGTCGCTGGTCACCTGCGCCGTCGAGTTGACCAACGCCGTCAGCCACGCAGAGAAGGTCTCGTTTCGGGTGCTGAACCGCAAGACCGGCAACACGGTGAAGCGCATCTATGTCGATTCCGAAAGCGGCAAGCCGCTCGGTGACGGCGACGAGATCAAGGGCTATGAGGTCGACGACGGCGAATTCCTTCAAATCGAGGAGGACGAGATCGAGGCTGTGCAGATCGAAGCATCGCATACGCTGGCCCTCGATGGGTTCGTCGATAAAGCCTCGATCCAGCAGATCTATCTCGACACGCCCTACTATGTCGCGCCGGCCGACAAGGTGTCGGAAGAGGCGTTCGCCGTCATCCGCAACGCCATGGCGGGCAAGAAGATGGCGGGGCTGGCGCGCATCGTGCTCTATCAACGCGAGCGCCCTGTGGTGATCGAACCGCTCGGCACGGGCATGGTGCTGACGACGCTGCGCTACGACACCACGGTGCGCGCGCCCGACGCGGTGTTCGGCGACATCAAGGCGGTGAAGACCGATCCGGAGATGACCGATCTGGCTGAGCAGATCATCGACAAGAAGAAGGAGAAGTTCGATCCAGCGCAATTCGAGGACGAATACGAGAACGCACTGCTCGAACTGATCCGCGCCAAGAAGGCGGGCAGGAAGGCGCCGAAGGCCACGGTGGCGTCAAAACCCTCCAACGTCGTCAATCTGTTCGACGCGCTGAAGAAGAGCCTGTCGTCGGATGACGGCTCAACGAAGGCTAAACGCGCCAAGCCGAAAGCCGGCGCGCCCAAGCGCAAATCGGCCTGAGGATACGAAGCGATGGCGAGCCTCGAACAGTATCACTCCAAGCGCGATTTCAAGAAAACGGCCGAACCGGCCGGCAAGGTTTCTCGCGACAAGAAAGCCAAGGCCGGCGGTATCTTCGTCATCCACAAGCACGCCGCGACAAGGCTGCATTACGATCTTCGCCTCGAACATGCGGGCGTGCTGTGGAGCTGGGCGGTGACGCGCGGCCCGAGCCTCGACCCGCACGAGAAGCGGCTGGCCGTGCATGTCGAGGATCATCCGATCGACTATGCACCGTTCGAAGGCACAATCCCCAAGGGCGAATATGGCGGCGGTTCGGTGATCGTCTGGGACGAGGGTACCTGGACCCCCGAGATCGACCCGGCCAAGGCGATGAAGAAGGGCCATATCAGCTTCGAACTGAAGGGGCATAAGCTGCACGGCCTCTGGCATCTGGTGCGGCTGAAGCCACGCGCGGGTGAAAAGCGCGACAACTGGCTGCTGATCAAGTCGGACGATGCCGCCGCGCGTCCGGGCGAGGATATCCTCGAGGAAGCACCGGAATCGGTGAAGTCGGGCCTGACGATCGAAGAAGTCGGCGAAGGCAAGACTGCCAAAGGCCGGAAGCCAAAGGTCTGGCATTCAAACAAGCCGGTCGCCGGCAAGGCGAAGGCCGGGGGCAAGAAACTCGACTTTGTCGAGCCGCAGCTGGCCACGCTGGAGCGGGAGGCGCCGCCGGGCAAGGACTGGCTGCATGAGGTGAAGTTTGACGGTTATCGCATGCAAGCACAGATCGCCGGCACCGACGTGCGACTGCTGACCCGCACCGGCCTCGACTGGACCGAGAAGTTCGGCGGGGAGATCATCGCTGAACTCGCCGGACTGAAATGCAGCGACGCCATCATCGACGGCGAGATCGTCGTGCTGGCCGACAGCGGTGTTTCGTCCTTTGCGCTGCTGCAAGCCGATCTCTCAGCGAAGCGGACGGATCGCTTCCTCTACTATGTCTTCGACGTGATGCGCCTTGACGGCGAAGACCTGCGCGCCGAACCATTGGTCGAACGCAAGCAGGCCTTGCGGGACCTGCTCGGTAAGCAGCGGGAGGATGCAGCAGTCCGTTTCAGCGACCATTTCGCCGAACCCGGCAACATCATGCTAGAGCATGTCTGCCGAATGGGGCTCGAAGGCGTCGTCTCCAAGCGCGCCGACGCGCCCTATCGCAGTGGACGCGGCCCCACGTGGGTGAAGTCGAAATGCACGGAACGGCAGGAATTCGTCATCGGAGGGTATCTGCCGTCGGACAAGACCGGGCGCGGACTGCGCTCGATCCTCGTCGGCTTCCACGAGGGCGGCAAACTGCATTATGCCGGACGCGTCGGTACCGGCTTCTCTGGCAAGGTCGCCACCGATCTCAAGAAGAAGCTCGATGCGCTGACGGCAAAATCATCGCCCTTCGACAAGGCCGTGCCAAAGGGCAAGGGCCTTGTCTGGGTCAAGCCGGAACTTGTCGGCGAAGTGGAGTTTCGCAGCTGGACATCCGACCGTATAATACGCCACGCCTCGTTCCAGGGATTGCGCGAGGACAAGCCGGCGGAGGAAGTCGTGCAGGAAAAGCCTAAGGCGTCGACAGGCAAGGCTCCCGTGACGGCAAAGCCAGCAGGCAGTGCGGCTAGGGCTGCCGGGTCGATGACGACCACGGTCAAACTCTCCCATCCCGACAAGCTGCTGTGGCCGGACGAAAAAATATCCAAGCAGGGGCTGCTCGACCATTACGCGCAGGTGTGGCCGCGCATGAAACCGTTCGTCGTCAATCGGCCGCTCAGCCTGGTGCGGGCGCCGGACGGCGTCGGCGGCCAACGCTTCTTCCAGAAGCACGCCTCGGCCGGCATGAGCGACAAGATCGCCCGCATGAAGGACCCGACCGACGGCGAGGAGATTCTGTTCATCCGGGATTTCGACGGCGTCGCGGCGCTCGTACAATACGGTGTGGTCGAGATCCACATCTGGGGCTGCACCGTCGACGAGTTGGAAAAGCCGGACCAGATCATCTTCGACCTCGATCCCGATGAAGGCGTCGATGTGAAGGCGGTGCGCCAAGCGGCGCTCGATATCAGAGGCAAACTCGACGAGCTGTCGCTGCCGAATTTCGTCAAGACCTCAGGCGGCAAGGGCTATCATGTGCTGGTGCCGCTGAAGCCGTCGGCGGATTGGGACGCGGTGAAGACCTTCGCCCATGATTTTGCCCGCGCGCTCGAACAGGGTGCCTCCGACCGCTACACGGCGACGCTGTCGAAAAAGGCGCGCACCGGAAAGATCTTCGTCGACTATCTGCGCAATGGCAGGAGCTCGACGACGGTCGCGCCCTATTCGTCACGCGCCAAGAAGGGCGCCACCGTGTCGATGCCGGTGACCTGGGCCGAGATCGAGGCCGGGCTGGCGCCGAACGCTTTCCCGGTCGACGACAAGACGACGCTGAAGCAGCTGGCGAAAGCCGATCCGTGGGCGGATTTTTTCGAGCAGGGGAAGGTGTTGAAGCGGGGGTGATTGGAGGCGGCGACATCTTCGGATGCAGCGTTGGCCGAATGGCGGATGCAGCGATCCTTCACACCCCCTCTGTCCTGCCCCGCAAGGGGGGAGATTGGCAGCCTCGCCGTTCCGCTCACTCCTGCAACATTGGAGATTGGCGAAGGCGGTGGAGCGAATAATCTCCCTCCTTGCGGGGGAGATGGCCGGCAGGCCAGAGGGGAGTGCTGTCCCGCCGACATCGCGAAACCGGCACCGCCAACACCTCAATCCAAAAACACCCTCTCAAACGCCTGCTTGCCCGGCGGCGAGAAAATGACCGCGCGGCTGTCCTTTTCGCGGCGTGCCCATTTCTCCGAAAGGATCTTGTCGAGGATGGCAGCGCCCAGCGTGCCGGCTAGGTGCGAGCGGCGCACGCTCCAGTCGAGGCAGGCGCGACACACCGGCCGGCGCGGCTTGGTGTAGACATCGATGCCGATGGCGGCGAAATGCGATGCGGCCGCCGGCCCGAGCCTGATCTCCTTGTCGTCGCGCAGAAGAATTTTTTTGGCGACAAGACGGTCGAGCATCGCCACCGCCTGCTCGCCGGCGAGGTGATCGTAGCAGACGCGCGCCACGCGCATCGCTCCATCGCGCGGCCCCGGCCGAACGCGCTTTGGCCCAACGGCGTCCGCGGCGCCGGTGATGGCTTCGATCATGCCCGCCACCTGCGGCCCGGCGAGGCCGTAATAGCGATGCCGGCCCTGGCTCGCCACGGTCAGCAGCACGCCTTCCATCAGTTTCCCCAGATGCGAGCTGGCGGTGGGCAGCGAGACGCAGGCCTCAAGCGCCAGTTCGCTTGCCGTCATAGCAGTGACGCCCATCTGTGCGTTTAGCATGTTCGCCCGCGCCGTGTCTCCGACCAGGCTGGAGA
>NZ_JAMYSA010000101.1:0-21097 GCF_040321735.1 Mesorhizobium sp. M0293 | reverse complement strand
CCCCTGCGCGTCGGGGGGGCGCGGAGATGTTCATACGAGACCGACTGGGGCCGGGCGCGGGGCGGCAGGCCTGCCGCAGCCTTTGCCGATCGCCTGATGGTGCCGGTGAGCAACGATACCCTGTTGCGTGTCGTGCGCCGCAGGACTGAAACAGCCGCGTGATGAACTCGCCATCATCGGCATCGACGACTTCGCGTTCCGGCGCGGTCAGCGATACGGGACGCTTGTCTGCGATCTTGAGCGCCGCAGGCCGGTGACATTGCTGCCTGATCGCGAGCAGGCGACATCGCAGGCATGGCTCATGGGCCATCCGTCCATCACGCGTGACCGAGGTGGTGGATATGGCGACGCGATCGCCAAGGCATTGCCGCATGCCGATCAGGTGGCCGACCGCTGGCACCTGATGGAAAACGCCAGCCGAGCCTTTCTCGACGCGGTTAACAAATCCATGCGGCAGATCCGAAAGGCCGTCGGCAGCACCATCATCGATCCGAGGCTTCTCACCTATGCCGAACGACTACAGTATGAGGGATATCAGCGCCGGCAGGAAACCAACGAGGCCATTCTGGAATTGTCGAAGCAGGGCATTCCGATCAAGCAGATCGTCAAGCGTACCGGGCATAGCCGCAAGCTCGTCCGTAGCGTCCTGCGCGGCCAGCGCTCCGATATGTTCCGCGTCCGACAAAGCTCGCTCGAGGAATGGCTCCCCTGGCTGGATAGCCGTTGGGGGCAAGGCGCGCGCAATGCATCGGCGCTCTGGCGCGAAATGCGCGAGAAGGGCTTCCGCGGCCAGATCGGCGTCGTCTCTGAATGGGCGCGGCGCCGACGGCTAGCCGAAAAGACCGATCAAAGCGCGCTTGCCCGCACACCCTCCGCGCGAACCATCGCCAGGCTCATGACGCTGGCGCGCGACGACCTGTCCAAATCCGACGCCCTGCTGGTCGCGGCAATCGAGAGCAATGTGCCTGACCTGACCATCGCGCGAACGTTGATCGACGACTTTCAGACGATGATCCGCTCGAAGGCGGCCGCAAAACTGGATAGGTGGCTTAAGGACGCCAAGGCAAGTCTTGTCGGATCCTTTGCAAACGGGGTCGAAAAGGATATCGACGCGGTCCGCAATGCAATCACATCCCCATGGTCGAACGGCCAGACCGAGGGTCAGATCACCAAGCTCAAACTCATCAAGCGGCAGATGTACGGCCGTGCCAAGATCGAACTGCTCCAGGCGCGCCTTGTCGGTGCAACTTAGGATGAGATCGCAGCGAGAGTGCGTCAGACCCCCTTTTGCGCGAAAAACCAGGGTCCCGATTCCGTGGTCATTGACACTCATGTTCGCCATTTCAAGCCGCAGGCGTGAGAAATCGTTCGCCTGCTTTGGCAAGCGTTGTGGCGAAATGGCTGTCGATGGAGTCATCGAGAGCATGTCGCTCGACATAGCCGATGACGATCTCCGGGGTGAGGCCCGCAAACCCATCTGCGCCAGCCGGACAGACCTCCTGCAGAAATCGGCGCGAGAGCAGCTTGTGACTTTCCCACCGTCGAGGCGGCGAGCCTTCTCTCATTCGTGAGATAATATAAGCCGCGAACACATCAACAATCTGCTCGTGCTCCGTGCGCTCAATAGGAAGGGCGGCTGGTATTAAGCCTTCTTCCCGCAACGCGGAAAGCAAGCGCGTAGGGAGGGCGACCGCCCTTCGCGCCATCCGGGCGCCTCAGTCCCTTTGCCACCGGTTTGCGGAAGACCTCCCACGGCACAACCGCGAACATCTTTTCCAGCGGATCGCCCGCCCCGCTCAGCCGCATATGGCGCTCCTCAATATCCCACAACCCCGCATGCCCCCGCATCGACGGCCGTCGCAGCGGCGAAGGCGTCGATCAGCACGGCCACGGCCTATCGCATCGAGAAGGATCCGAGTTGCCTTCGCAGAGGAAGGTTTCGCGGAAAGGCGCCGGCCCTATCAGACCGGCAATGTATAGCGGACACATCCGGCGCCGAGCTGGATGAAGTATGCATCCTCAACGAAACCATGTTCCACAAGTTGACGGTGGCCTTCTGGATTCACAAAGAGCCTGACTCTCATCAGAGTTCTGCTGAAGCAGTATATGATCAGTGCGGACGAAACCCTCCCGAGTGCAAGAATGTGAGCCTCTTCCCGCTTAGAACCACGCGGGCCCTACCATTAAATTTGCTCTTTCGCGAAGAGCGCGGAATAGTGCTGCAACCAATTCCCTTGCCGCAGTAGGCTTTCACGACGGCAATGCCTCTTATCCGAACAGCGGGAATATCAGGTACTATGCGAAGCGGCTCCACGCCGGCTGACGCAACCCCCGCAATTTCTCCTTCAAGCATGGACGCCAAATGCACGCTGTCGGGCGCGAGATCTCCGGCGATACAGCATCCTCCCATGCCTGCGGGGGGCTCCAACTCACGCATCCGCACTGCAATTGTGACGTCGGGTGCGACTTCGTTGATGACAAATGGCAGCATTTCGCATTCCTCTCTCCGAGATACAAAACTGTTTCACCCGTGTCTTGGTTCACGCGCTCGCGGTCAGCCCTCCGTCCACGAAGAGGATCTGGCCCGTAACGAAACGGGCTAAGGGTGATGCAAAGAAGATGACCGCTCCAGCAACATCGACTGGCGCTGCTAGGCGCCCAAACGGAATATTCGATACCGCGTGTTGAAATGCGTCCGGATCCTCAAGCGCCTCGTCGTTCTTTCGCGTCCGCACAGCGCCGGGAGCCACGCCATTGACCGTGATGCCGTGAGGGGCGAGCTCTGTCGCCTGCTGTTTCATGAGAATAGCCAAGCCACCCTTCGCCGCACACATTGCGCTGTATCCGCGGCCACGGAAGCCAAGTGACGACCGTACCGAAAGCAGATGAACCTGGCTGCCTCCCTTCCCCGCGGAAATCTGGTGTTTGGCAACCGCCTGCGAGAGAAACATCCCAGCGCGCAAGGTCTTCGCGTAGACCTCGTCGAAGGCCTCCTCTGTCACTTCGAGCAGCTTCTGCTCCTTATGGAACCCGACACAGTTGACGAGAATGTCAAGCGACCCATGTTTCGCCGCGAGAGAACCTGTTAAATCGTGGACGGCTTGGACGTTGCAGGCGTCCAACTCGAGCCCTGCCGCATCCCATTGTCTTGCGTTGAGCTCTTCGGCAAGATTTCGAGCGTGATCCCCGTTTCGACCGGCGATAAGGCACTTCGCACCCGCTGCCGCCAACATCTCGGAGATCGTTGTTCCTATCGCCCCGTATCCACCGACAACGAGCGCGACCTTGCCGAATAAGCGCGTCGGGTTCTGGAGAGGCATTTCACGGTCCGCAACCGTCATTGCGACCTCCCGGAACAGGACAATGAACGAGGTAGGTCATCGTGATCGACAGTCGCGGAAACACGCGTCGCCCGCCACGTCCCGGGCCCATACTGGGTCTTGAAAACGGGACCGAGATGCTCCGGCGCCGCGCCACCAAACTTCGCGGTTCCCGTCATCACGCCGTTTTCTCCAACCGTTCCTTTGCACTGGCAAAACAGGTGGATGGGCGTCGTTCGGTGCTCGGCCTCAAATTCGACGCCATGGCCGCTCACTTTGCCACGAATGCGTCCACAACCAGCTGCGGTCAGAAGGACGCCTGAGAGATCCGGACCGTTTTGCCGGAGTCCGGCCTGATACACCTTCGACCCATGGAGGAACTCTATCTCAACCCGCCAATTGCCCGTAACGTCAGCCTGCGGGCGCGGTATCAAATCTGACCGGACCAACGACCGAGGTCGATCGAAAGCGGCGGCCAGCGCACGTCCAACGGTGTCCGCCTCTTCGTCGGACAGGTTGATAGGATCCAGGACGATCGACGTCGGAGTGGACCAGAAATCGTGGATCAGAATCCGTGGACGCCGCTCGAGCAGCGCGAGCCTGAGAGCCTCAGCGTCGAGGGGGATCAGGGTCTGGTCCCAGCCCACCTTCAGTCGCGTCGCCGTGACGGATCCGGCCCAGGTCAGAACCTCCTTCTTGACGCCAGCGACACCTGCGAGGTGGGTGGCGATCCGCTGCAGGCGCGGGAGCCACTGGTCGCGCTCTGCTCTTGCCTTGGGTGAATTGATCCACCGGTCCAGTGCGATGACGGCGCCAACCGCTTCTTCCTTGCCCACCTTCATGCAGCGGCCGAGGGCCTGGTGCGGCGCGCCGTTCCACCACATCGCTTCGCAGAGCCGCTTCCGGCCGAGTACGATGGCGGTCGACTGCGGCCCGCGAATATATTTGCCGCCAGCATAGACGACGAGATCGGCACCGCCGCTGGTCCAGGGATCCGGGTTCGCCGGCGAGAGCCCGGCCGCGTTGACAAGGACCGGCACGCCGCTCATGTGTGCGGGGTGAAGGACCTGGCCCAGCGGGAGCGAAGACGAGCTATCCATGCGGCCAAGTAGGCAGACCATCGCCACACGGCCCCCGCAGAGAATTCCCACCAATTCATCAACCGTTGCGACGCTGACGATTTCCGCACCTGAGATCCGAATTGCCTGCTCATAGGCGAAGCGCTGGTCGGCCGGAATGATTACCTCGTTCCGCAGCCCGGATGTGTTCGGCAGTCGCAACATCGCCTCTGGATCATTGCCGGCGATGCAGGCGGCCGTCGCAAGGGCCAAGCTGGCGGCCGTTCCCGCCGTAACAAGTCCCCATTCGGCGCCTGTCAGTCTCGCCAGTTGTTTGCCAATCCCTTCGGCCAGTTCGTCGAGATCCACGAAGGCTTCGGCCGCGGCGTTCATCGCGTTGATGACATCGTCGGCAGGGTTACTCGCGCCGTAGTTCGTGCGTACGCCAGCACAGTTGATCACCGGTTCGACGCCGAATGACCGGTAGACCCACCCGGGCGACTTGAGCTCGGGCGGAATCGACGCGTTGGAGGAGAGGGGCGATGCGGGCGTCAAATCGTCCCCCGTTGAACAAGGATTGTCGATGCGATGACTGCGAAGAGCGTGATCGCCAGGTACATGGCCCGGTTTGGTGATGGCACTCGAACCGACGCCACATGGGCAACGCTCAAAAGAGCGAAGACGATGTTCACGGCCGCCAGGAACGTCGCCGTGAGCATAAAGGGCTGGACGAGGACCAATGCTGCCATCAAGGGAATGTCGTAGGAGAGCGGCACACCGAAAAACCGGCCGTCATCTGACTTTCCGAAGTTCGCGAAATAGCTCAGGCGTATGGCGCCGGCGAGCAGCAGCGCAGTGGCGACGAAGAAGGAGACGAGGGATGCGCCATTCACCTGCACGAGAATGATCGCGGGAAGGATGGCACCATAGATGATGTCGCCGAAACCGTCGAGGCTCTTGCCCATTTTCGCCATGTCCGGCGAGCGGTTTCGGGTTCTTCTTGCGACTACTCCGTCCAGGTGGTCCGCGAGAACGGCCCACAAGGCAGCGGCGACCGCCAGCGCGATGCGCCCCGCCAATGCGAAATAGAGAGCAATCGAGGAGCACAGTAGCCCGACCGTGGTGATGGCATTGGCTGGGTCAACGAGGTAGCGAAGCATCTTCCACTCTCCCAGATCTGGTCGTCAGGCGATTTCCCGTGCCGTCATGAACATGGCCTCAGCGAAACGCAGGTCCGCCTCGTTGTCGATCTCGTACCACTTGAGGCCGTCGCACCGGGCGGCCGCGATCTGCAACCCTTTCTCGCGCACCAGGTTCGACAGAAGCTCTTCGGTGTAGGATTTGACGACTCCGGCGTTGATGATGTGATTGAGATGCGGAACAATCGTCCGACGCAGATCTTCTCCGGAAAAACGGATCAGGTTCATCATTTTGAAAAGAGGCGGCGAACCATCATTAAGGTTCGCCGCCGTCTGCTTCATCCGCACTTCGGCGATGTACCCGTTGTTCGTCAGGACCACGGCAGAACCTTCCATCGCCGGGCTGAACGGCGCGACGGCAGCGACATTGTTCGCATCGTCCAGCGTCAGGTAGCGAAGCGCATCCGGCTCGAAAAACACGTCGCCTTCGAGCAGATAGGTGTCCCCGGCCAAGAGCGTATCACGCGCCAGCCATAGCGAGTAGGCGCTGCCCGTGCGGTCGAAGACGTCTGACTCGATATAGTTGATGCCGAGATCGCCGAAGCGTCGGCCGCAGGAATATTGGATCGCGTCTTTGCGATAGCCGACGACGATCGTCACCTCCTGCACCCCGACGGCCTCGAGATTCTGCAACGCGTTGTGAAGGATCGGCGTGCCATTGATTTCGACCAGCGGCTTCGGCCGCAGATCGGTGAGCGGATGCAGGCGCGAGCCAAACCCGGCGGCAAGAATCACCGCCTTTCTCGGAGCAATTGCAGTCATGGGTCTAAGTCCCTCTATTTCGGTTTGGGTTTTTGCGACGCTTCCTTCGGTTCCAGGCGTTAAGGACGCCGACCACACGCTTGAGGCCTGCCTCGAGTTGCTCCGGCGGCATGCCATAGGAGAGCCTGAGACCCATGGGATCGCCGAAGGCGGTGCCTGACACGCCGGCCACGCCGGCCTGCGCGAGCAGCGCGGCCACGATGTCGTCAGCCGTTCTGGCGTGACCATTGGCGATCGTCGACCGCAACAGGCCGGACAGATCGAGATAGAAATAGAAGCCGCCTTGTGCTTCAGGCATCGGCACGCTCTGCAGCTCGGAGAGGGCGGCAAGCCCAGCCTGCCGCGCCGCCGTCAATCGACCCTTGAGCAGGGCTTCAAAAGCGCCATCTCCCTCACGGAGGTGGTGCAGCACGGCGTGCTGGGCAACGACATTCGGGTTCGATGTCGTGTGCGACTGAAGCGCCTTGACAGCCGAGATCAGTTCCTTCGGCGCAGCGAGATACCCGATGCGCCAGCCGGTAAGGGCCAGGCTTTTGGAGAAGGCATTGACGATCACCGTCCGGGCCCGGACCTCCGGGGCCAGCGACACGATCGGATGATGCCGATGGCCATCATGGGTGAAGGGGCAGTAACATTCGTCGAAGATGATCCAGAGGTCCCGATCCATCGCCAGCTGGGCGATGCCCGCAAGGGTCTTCGCGTCGTACACAGCGCCGCTGGGGTTGGCGGGCGTGTTGACGACGATGGCCCGGGTCAGCGGCGTGATGAAGCGTTGGATGTCGTCGATCCGTGGAACGCAGCCGTTTCCTCGCGTGTCGATATGGACTGGGGTGCCGCCGGCAATCTGGACCTGCGCTGGGAATGTCGTCCAGTAGGGTGCGGGAATGATGACTTGGTCGCCGGGATTGATCAGCGTCATCGCCACGTTGAAAAGAGCCTGCTTGGCGCCGTTCGTCACGGCGATCTCGTCGGCACGCCAGAGCTGTCCCGTCTCGACCGAGACCTTCCGTGCCAGCGCCTCGCGCAACTCCATCAAGCCAATCGTGTCGGTGTAGCGGTTCAGGCCTTGTTGAATGGCCTCGATCGCTCCGTCCCGGATCGTTGGTGCCAGATCGCTCCAGATTTCGCCGGCCGTGAGATCAACAATCTCCATCCCGGCATCGGCGGCAGCCTTCGCCGCGGCGCGGGCGGCCGCGGTCCCCGACGATTTGAACAAGTTTGTCCGTGACGCCAACATGCACGTCTCCATCCTTTTCGGCAAAACCGCTTACCGCGGCTGTCCCTGGCCATTTCTCTTCTGCCGCCGAGAGCTAGCCGTAGTTCATCAGTTCGAACAGCTCGTCGAGCGTCGCGACTTCACCTTCAATACGGCAATGCTCTCTTCCTGAATGATGCGGTCGCACACGTGACGTCCCCCCTCCTGAGCTAATTGTCGATTGCTTAATTGGTCCGAGTCGCTCGGACGTCGCTCCGCTGTCCGCTTCGGCAGATACTGTTCTTCCGCCTGAGCCAATTCGTCGTAGCCGATCAGCCTGAACAGCTCGTCGAGGCCGGCAACCTGGTCCTCGATCCCGGCGATGCTTTCTTCCGACCGAATGCGACCGCAGGTGTCACGCATGCCGGCGATCGCCGCCCGCATCGAATGGTTGGCCCAGATGACGGTCGAAATGCCGGCATCACGATAAACCGAAGCCGGCGTTTTGTAGTATTTAGTGGGGACGATGACGGTCGGCAGTCTGTTGCTCCATCCCTTGGTGAAGCTCAGGATCTCGTCTGCGACGGTTTTGCGGGAGTGGATGAGGATTGCGTCAGCGCCTGCTTCTGCATAAGCGTCAGCACGGGACAGCGCTTCATCAAGACTGTGACCGGCGATCAGCGCCTCGATCCGCGCGACGACGACGAAATCTGGTCCCGTAGTGTCTTTCACGGCCTTGAGCCGGCCGCAGAACTCGTCAATGTCAGCGAGCAGATGCCGATCACCGACGAAGGAGTTCATTTTCGGGAACCTCTTGTCTTCAAGACAGATGCCGCTGGCGCCGCGTTGCTCAAGCTTCCGCGCAACCAAGCGAGCATTGTTGAAATTTCCGAAGCCGCTGTCACCGTCGACAAGAACAGGGATATTCGTCGCATCGACTATGTGCTCGACGACATCGACGACTTGCGTCCAACTCGCTTCGTTGGCGTCCCGATAGCCAAGCGCCGAGGCGATGGAAAGACCAGACGCCCAGAGCCCTCGAAAGCCGGCACGCTCGGCAATCGCTGCCGAAAGCCCATCATGGGCTTCCATCAAAAACGTCAGTTCGTTCGAAACAATGAGCTCGCGAAGGGACGTCAATGAGGCGGTCACCGGCAAGACTTTAGCCCCGAACGAAACTGCCTTGCTCATTGTATGACCTCCTCCATAAACTCAGAGCCAATGAACCTCGGTGAAACGGGACGATTACTCATCGTCGCCCTGACCTTGCTGGAGAAAAGTTCCTTGGCCTATAGATGCGCAACGGTCGTGAGAATCGCTGGAAGCGGCTCCGAAGCGCATGTTACAGTTCAGGCAGCAAGAGCCATGCCAGCTAAAAGGCCGTCGTTATTGCAATAGGTTGGCTTTGCGCGGCTGGTTCCGTTTGTTAGCCACGATACAATTCTGTCGGGATCGCGACAGAGGGAAGCTAGATCACAGTGCCAGGGTAGCAGATGCCTCGTAGGCGTATGTCCAGGGTCAGGCGAGTTCTTCGCTGGCAACACCAGCCAGCGTCGCCCAGATCAAGCAGCAGATCGAGGAGACCACCTCGGACTACGACAAGGAGAAGCTGCAGGAACGTCTCGCCAAGCTGGCGGGCGGCGTTGCGGTGATCCGCGTCGGCGGTGCGACGGAAGTCGAAGTCAAGGAAAAGAAGGACCGCGTCAATGACGCCCTCAACGCGACCCGCGCGGCCGTCGAAGAAGGCATCGTTCCCGGCGGCAGCGTTGCCCTGCTGCGCGCTTCGCTGAACATCAAGGCTGTCGGCGCCAACTCCGACCAGACCGCTGGCATCAACATCATGCGTCGCGCGCTGCAGGCTCCGGCCCGTCAGATCGCGGCCAACGCCGGTGCGGAAGCATCGATCGTTGCCGGCAAGATCCTCGCGTGCCATGGTTCTCGCCTCTACGTTGGCGGGCGGGCTGAATGCCACAAATGCTATTGCATCAGAAAAGGCGAAGACTGGCCTCCAAACTCGGAACAACCCGCTTCAGCCGGGCGACGAGGTCGTCGCTTTATCAATTTCGGCCCGTTGCGAGACGACCGCAAGATTTGGTTCCAATGATCCGAATGATCCGGTCGACGGCACCGTCAACAAGACCATCACCGAGTGGTTGGCGGCCGGCAATAAGGCCGAGTGGAAAGTCGACTTCGGTCTGGACGGCCCCGCTCTCGGCGACGCAGAAGACGAAATTGACGATTCCGGCTATGGCACGAATCTCTTCCTGACCCGGCCGGAGACCAAGACAGCGGCATTGATCCACACCGAACGCAGGTACTGCCCCACCGCGGCCTGTTCGATAATTCCGAGGGCATTCTCGAGAACACCATTTCAGCTGCCGACAACGCCCTCAAGCATGGGTTCCATGGTGTCGAATTCGACCTGCGTGCTGACAAGAACAGCCATCCCTGGATGATGCACGACGCGACGCTCGGGCGCATCACCGGCGATCCGAACAATTGCCTGATCTCGGAGGTCTCTTCCGAGGAAATCAAGAATATGAGCCTCTCGATATGGAATCCCATCACGAACGAACACACGCCGGCACTCGATCGCAACGGCAATCCGCAAAAGACAGAAGACCTCCAGAGTATTATCGATTATGTTCGCGCGACAAAAAGAGGCGGCGACGAATTCAACGTCCTCATTGACCCAAAGGACGAAGGATCGACGATCGTCGCAATCACGTCTGTCTCGGCACCTGGAAATGCTGGACGTGCGCAGCCACCTGGGCATCAAGATCTATTCGACCTATGTCCCCACTACCGATCGCGTCATTGCGAACTGGGACAAGAAGACCACGAATGTACTTAATACGCTGGAGCTGGCCAACGTCGCCGTCCAGGACAACAAGCTAAACCTGATCCCGGTCCTCATCACGACCGAAGACGTCCGGTCTTCTCACATCATAGACGACTCAGTCACCCAGGCCGTCAATTGGCTGACCTCCTTCGACAAGCTGGGCGACCTCGCCATGGTAGAAATCTCCCGCTTCAAGGGATCGCTACCTCAGAGGAGATGAATCAGGTGGCCAAGAGATTCAGGCGGCGGGCGAGAAGTTCGCCAGCACGCCTCTCACAATGTCCTATATCTCAGAAGCTTTCTCCGTGAACGGCCGGAAGTTTTACTACGGCCGTCAGGGAGTGCCGATCACGCTGCCCGGCCGTCCCGACATGGATTTGCCTGTCACTTTCGGCGCGCTCGAGCCTTATGCAGACGTGCTAGTGAGCGACAATCCCTATCTAGAGACGCTCTATGCGGGTGGCTTTATCAGCGAAGGCAATCACGCGGATTATACCTTCCCGACGGACCCCCACTACAATCCGGCCTCTATCCTTGACGCGCCCAAGAATATCGTTGGCAAGCCAAGCTGGAAAGCGCCGGCGACTGGTCGATAGCCACGCCAACTCAATTGGCTGCCGTTGAGCCGGCGCCAAACCGGCCTTGAATCGGGCTGCCGGCCGTTTACAAGTACGGCCGATCCGACGGGGAGATCCTGCGAACCGAAATGATGACGAAGGAGAGTTGTCAGTAATGACCACTACGGCCGCCCGCTCCCCCAGACGGGTGCCGTAAACCGCCAGCAACAGAAGGCCCTGGAGCCGTCAGGCAGTCTTGAGTGAAGGTTCTGCCAAACTCCTCGATCTCAGCGGGAGGCCTCTGCGCATTGGAGAGAGTGGCGAGCCCGAAAAGATCGTCGCGATGCCTTGGCGGTCTTCAAATCGACCGCGACCTTCGGCTACAACGCCCAGACCGGCGAATATGGCGACATGATCGCCATGGGTATCGTCGATCCGATCAAGGTCGTGCGCACGGCTCTCCAGGACGCGGCCTCGGTCGCCGGCCTGCTCGTCACCACCGAAGCCATGATCGCGGAGGCTCCGAAGAAGAGGTCGGCTGGCGGCGGCATGCCTGGCGGTATGGGCGGCGGCGGCATGGGCGGCATGGGTTTCTGAGGGGTTTTGTTGCAACGGCTGAATAGGGGCACAGAGAGGCCCTGATGCGAGGTCAATCAGGCGGCGAGGATTTCGAACTGCTCGGCCGAGGACGGATTCGGATTGAAGGCGTACCTCGCCTGTCGCTTGCGCATCATGTGAATCATTTCGATGCCGGTCAGGGTGGTGGCTGCGGTGGCCGTCGATTTGAAGCCGAGCATCGGCCGGATACGGCGCTTGATGCGCCGATGGTCCTGTTCGATCCGGTTATTCAGGTATCTACTCTTGCGGATCCGGATCGGCTTCAGCCGGCACCGGGAGCGATCCTGCAAGCGATTTGTGGTGTCGCAGGAAACGATCGCCTCCCGATTGGTCTGGCTACCGTCGATGACGACGCGATCCGGTCGGCCATGACGCTCCAGCGCCTTTCTGAAGAAGCGTTTGGCCGACGGCAGGTCGCGCTGCTCGCTGAAATAGAATTCGATGGTGTCGCCGACACTGTCGATGGCGCGATAGAGATACATCCACTGGCCACGGACCTTGATGTAGGTCTCGTCGACATGCCATTTGCCGGTCACGCTACGCTTGCGCCGGTTGAAGCGCTCCAGCAACAAGGGCGCGAAACGGACCGTCCAGCGGTGGATGGTCGTGTGATCGACCGTAATGCCGCGCTCGGCCATCATCTCCTCAAGATCACGCAGGCTCAGATTGTAGGCCAGGTACCAGCGCACGCAAAGCAGGATCACAGATTGGTCGAACTGGCGGCCTTTGAACATCGCAATCCTCCGAAATGGTTGAAGGATCCCTTGCCACTCGCGAGTAACAAAATCGTTGCAACACATCCTGCTTCCATGCCTAGTGAACAAATGTCTTGTCGAGATCACGCGAAGTCGGCGAGACGGTCAAAGCTCGCGAAGTGAAACCAGACCGTCTTCCGTCATTCTGCCCGGAACGTCACAAGCCGAGACGTTCTAAATTTAACGTCCGCTAATCTAATATGGATCTAAGCTCTCGGGAATCGCCGGGCGGCTTGTTGACGCTGTTCTTGCCGCGGTGCTGTCCGGATCGGTCGATAAGGCTGTTGCCGCAGACGCGAG
This sequence comes from Mesorhizobium sp. M0293, assembly GCF_040321735.1. Classification (NCBI taxonomy): domain Bacteria; kingdom Pseudomonadati; phylum Pseudomonadota; class Alphaproteobacteria; order Hyphomicrobiales; family Phyllobacteriaceae; genus Mesorhizobium; species Mesorhizobium sp. M0293. The sequence goes on along the minus strand of NZ_JAMYSA010000101.1, from coordinate 8,491 downwards.
GCATAGACGCTCACGTCATCCATTCAACCAGCGTCGCCGTGAACCGTGAACACCGACGGGCGAAAACCGACAGGCTAGACACGGCCATGCTGATGCGCGTGTTCCTGGGTTGGCTGCGTGGCGAGCGTGGCCACTGCCGCATGGTGGCGATCCCATCACTGGCGGAAGAGGATGCCAAGCGGCCGAGCCGCGAGCGGGAGAACCTGGTCAGCGAGAAAACGCGGATAGTCAATCGCATGAAAGGGGCGCTGGCTCGGCTCGGCATCCGTGGCTTCAAGCCCGAGCTTCGCCGGGCGCCGAAGAAGTTGCCGGACCTGCGCACTTCGGAAGGACAGCCGCTTCCGCCGAATATGCTGGAAGAGATGCGGCGCGACATGGCTCGGCTTGCGGTGGTGCGCGATCAGATCACGACGATTGAAAAAGCCAGAATTGCCCAGCTTGAGCAGGCGCCCGCGTCGGGTGTAATGCAATGGTTGTGCTATTGGCGCGCGTGATTGGTGTCGGGATTGAGACAGCCGACATGCTGGTCCACGAGGTGCTTAGCCGCAACCTCAGAGACCGGCGCGCGGTGGCGCGTTACGCCGGTCTGACAGGCTCCCCCGACGAGAGCGGATCGAAACGACGCGAAAAGGGGTTGGCCAAGGCAGGCAACGCCCGGGTGCGACGCGGGCTGATCCAATTGGCCTGGCGCTTCCTGAGATTCCAAAAGAATAGCGAACTGACGCAATGGTTCCAGGCACGAGCGGCACAGGGCGCCCGCAAGACGACGATGATCGTGGCGCTCGCACGCAAGTTACTCATCGCGCTCTGGCGATTGGTTACCGTCGGCGAAATCCCGATGGGCGTCACATTGCGCCCGATGAACTGAACACACTGCAGGGCGCCTGACGGATCAACCGCCGTAATGACGCCCGCGCGTATCGATTCGAGGTGGCGGTGTCCCGATGGACACCATGGCGTTATTTGCTGTCATGAGAATGGGCCCGCCGCCTCGGAGCCTTGCTGCTGAAGCCAATGACTGCTTCATGGTCCGGGTCTTTTGCAGACCCACCGAATACAAGGTTGCGGCGTAATGCGATGCGCCCAAAGGCAGGCTCCCCTCGAATTTGATGCTCGCGGACCAATGCACAAGGCAGTGACCAACCGTTCTGTTATGGCTATCCTGACCGCTTTACCGCGAAATCAGTGAAGGCCCCTTGACAACGAAATCCCCATACAAGGTGTCCAACAGACAACAGGCAAATAGACAGGAATATGACATAAACCGTGGCATGTGACTGCGCAAATCGCGTCAGGCGCTGTTGAGGGGTTGATCGATAAGGCCAGTTGCGACGGCAAAGTCAAATGGTCGAGGATGATCAGCTCGAGTCCTGCGTCCGCACCAGCCATGGCTTCGCGGAGATCCGCCTCATCGACGCTTTGCGACAGCTCTTCCAGGATTGTCTTAAAGACGATGTAGGCAGTTGGCTGGCTCAGATACGCTCGGCCAGCATTTTAATGCCGAAGCCGATCAAAAGTGTGCCGGTAAGGCGATCGATCCACCCCCCTGATTTCTTGTAGGCCGCCTGTACGGGCGGCGTAGACATCACGACGGCGACAAAACCGTACCACAGCATTTCCAGAATGAAGCCGCCAGCCAGGACTGCGAGTTTTAGGGGGATGCCGGCATCTGCAGGTATTGCCATGGCATAGAGGCCCAAGAAGAACGCAATGCCCTTGGGATTTGTCATCTCGACCAAAGTTCCCATGTGTAGGCCTGACCAGAAAGTGCCACCCGTCGATTTTACGGCCTCGTCACGTGAGGGAGAAGCAAACCAGCTATTTAGCCCAAGATAGATAAGATACGCACCTCCGACGGCCTGCACGGCAGTAGCTAGCCAATCCACTCGAGTAATCAGGATGGCGAGGCCGGTCATGGACAAGACCGCGTAGAGCGTGGCCGCGAGAGACAGTCCCAGTGTTGCCCCCAGAGCTGACGGCAGAGCGCCTGACATCGACAGGCGCGAAACCAGGGCAAAATTGGGGCCTGGGCTGACTATGATGGCTGCATACAGCCCTAACGTAGTGAAAATGATCCACAAATTGTGTTGCATTGGTGCCTTTCCGGATATTCCTGATCAGACGAAAGATCTATGCGGCTGTTCGCGATTGTCGGAGTTTTTGATGATGGCGGAGATTTTCTCCAAAGCAATCTTCAGGTCGGAAAGCTCAGGTCCACCAACGCAGATGCGAATGCCGCCGTCATCGGCAGCCGGATCCGCGGCCGTCGCTGCCGGCGGGGTGACATGAATGCCGACTGCATTGCTAGCAATCGCAAAGCTTTCTGCTTCTTGGCGCCGCATCGGCAGCCATATGTGGAATCCCTCGTATTTAGGGAATACCACGCGGTCTGCGAGGAATGATCTCGCTAAGTTCAGGCGTCTGGACGATTCTACACCGATCGACGTGCGAACGGACTCCGCTACGCCGTTGACGAGCAATTCGGCCATGACCGCGCAAGAAAACGGGGACACCATCGACGATGTGGCAGAAAGCGCGATTGCAGCACGGCCGACAAAATTCTCGGGAACGACCAAGGAGCCTATCCTCAACCCTGGACTGACGGTCTTGGATAGACTGTTGGCATAAAAGGTCCTCTCGGGAGCAAGCATCGCTAAGGGAGGGTGATCGGTTGAGCCGAGGGAATAAACGTCGTCCTCTATGATCAAAGCATCCCACTTGCGGCAGACTTCCACGATGTCCCGCCGGCGGCCTATCCCCATTGTCGCAGTGGTAGGATTATGCATTGTAGGTGTTACGTAAACTACGGCACCTTTCTGGCCGTCGCGTGGACGTTGCAGGGCTTCATCGAGCACGTCCGGTCTCAGGCCTTCACCGTCTACCTTCAAACCGACGAGACGGTATCCAGCATATCGAGCAAACGAGATCGCGCCCGGATAGGTCTGCGACTCGCTAAAGATCGTTCCCCCCGCTTGGTTCGTCACTGAGAAAGCAACTGCTAAGGCCTGTTGCGCACCGTTGCACAGCAGAACGTTGTCTGCCTTCGCCTGCATGCCGAGACCCGCAAGCCATTGTACCATCTGCCTGCGATGCTCGATGTGCCCTCCGTCAGGCGGATACTGGGCAAACAGATTGGGATCGATGCCGCGTGAGATAGATGCCAAGGTCCTCCCAAGCATGCGCTCGCTGAGAAGGCGGGGCGGCGTGTTCACACTCAGATCGATTACGGCCTCCCTCGTCCCCGGCAAGGCGGCCACGAAAGTACCCCTTCCTCGTTCGCTCCGTATCAGCCCACGCCGCTCAAGGACAGTATAGGCTTTCGTCACTGTTCCTACGCCAATTCCCAGCCGGAACGCGACGTCACGGTGGGGTGGCAGCCGGTCGTCTGCACCGAGCCTGCCTGTAAGAATGTCGTCAGCCAAAGCTGTTACCAGTCGATCCGACGGAGCGGCTTTCATGGCCGCAAGATACGGTTCCCAAGGCGATTTTAGAAGCATCACAACTCCAAAAATAGTGTCACATGACACTATTACGTTTGCGAGGAAGTGTAACAAGAAATACACGTTGTGCAACTTGCCAAGTCGCAACTGGCAATTGGAGCCCGAGCAGCCACGCCAGTAGGACGTCGTGTCACGGGCCGTTCCGGGCGACTTGTCAGCGAAGCTATCTCACCCTCGAACAGGAAGGCGCAAGCGATGAGCGACAGGTGTCTTTTTACCCCCGGGCCTTTGAACCTGTCTTCTGCCGTCAAGGACGCAATGAGGGTGGACCTCGGATCGAGGGATCCAACTTTCAAGCAGGTCACACAACAATTGAGAGACCGGCTGTTGCTCATAGCCGGCGGCCAGCTGTCGCATTCGGCCATCCCGATTCAGGGTAGTGGCACCTATGCAATGGAAGCAGCTCTTTCGACCTTCATCGGCAAGGGAGACAAAGCGCTCGTCTGCATCAACGGGATTTACGGTGAACGCATCGCGCAAATCCTATCGAAAAGCGGTATCGACTTCGAAGCTCTCCGATTCCCAGCTTCCCTGCCAATAGATGTCGCCGAATTCGAGCGGGCAACAATCTTGGGCGAGCGTTTCACCCATGTCTGTTTCGTTCACTGCGAAACCACCACGGGACTGGTCAATCCGATGCACAGTCTCCTGAAAATCGGCCGACGGCACGGACTCGTAACCGTCGTTGACGCAATGAGTTCTTTCGGAGCCCTCACTGTCGATGTCGAAGCTGACGGCATCGACATCTTGGTGTCGTCGGGAAACAAATGCATCGAAGCGCCTGCTGGCGTCGCTTTCGCCTTAGTCTCGAACCGATTGCTCGGCGCTGGAGTGTCTCACGCGCGATCATTCTGCCTCGACATCTTGGACCAATGGCAACACTTCGAACAGCATCAGGAGTGGCGCACGACGCCCCCGACCCATGTGGTGCAAGCATTCGACAAGGCACTCGAAGGGCTTCTAGAAGAGGGGATCCCCTCAAGGAACAAGCGCTATTGCAAAATCCGCGACAGGATCCTTGGTGGCATGAAGGCACTCGGATTCGGAACGGTCGTTCCGCAGGAGTTCCAGTCCCCTGTTTGCCTGGCCTTCCACTCAGCCGATCTCGTTCCGGACAAGGCGGCCTTCGAGAGCTTCTACAAATGCCTCGCTGAACATGGAATTTGCATCTACGCGAAGCTCCACGAGCAAACCAGCACGTTCCGAATAGGATGCATTGGTCAGATCCCAGACTTTTGGATCGACAAGCTTCTCGGTGTCACAGCCGGGCATTTCCGCATCTCGACATCGTTTTCAGTCCAGGCCGCCTGATCTGGGGCGAGACAAGGAGCACCGAATGTTTAAGAAAGCCAAAGGGCCGGAATCCTGGATGCACCCGGCGACCGCAGCACTGCATGCAGGTTTCAGAAGCGATCCGGCGACGAAGGCTGTTTGCGTACCAATATACCAAAACACCGCATACGAATTGGATGGCGACCTTTCCAAGATCGCCAACATCTACAATGTCAAAGAAGACGGGTATACTTATACCCGCATTATCAATCCCACGACTAGGGCGCTGGAGAGACGATTCGCGGCGGTGGACAACGCGTCTGACAGCTTGGCTGTCTCATCCGGCCAGGCTGCGACTTTCATAGCGTTGGCCAATCTCTGCAGCGGCAGGCCCGGCGACAATGTTGTCGCTTCGCCGTATCTCTACGGGAACACGTGGAACCTGCTGCACAACACCTTCAGAAGGCTCGGCATCGAGGCCCGGACGGCCGAAAACTCTGGTCCTGAAGCTTTCGAAAGGCAGATAGATGACCGCACGATATGCCTGTTCGGAGAGTGTATCTCCAATCCTATACTGGACCCGTTGCCGCTGCGCCAACTGGCAGAGATGGGGAGAAGGAGGGGCGTACCCGTCGTGGTAGACAATACTACGACTCCGCTTGTCTGCCGGCCTGCGAAACTTGGTGCACATATGGCAACCTATTCCGCCACCAAGTATGTTTGCGGGCATGGGACCACGCTCGGCGGGATTATCACGGATTATGCCAGTTTCCCTTTCCAGGAACATGCGGAACGCTTTCCCTTATTCGCAGGCCCCGACGAGGCGCACGGCGACATCCTTTGGCACGAGGCTGTGCGGGATCTCGACGACCTGGGCAAGAGCCCAGCGCTTCTGAAAGCGCGCATGACGTGGCTGCGCGACGTCGGTGCTTGCGCCAGTCCCTTTAACAGCTTCCAACTCCTGCAGGGACTAGAAACGCTGCATTTGCGAATGCGCGAGCATTGCGATAACGCCCAGGCAGTGGCTGAGATGTTGAAGGACCATCCAAAGGTCAGCAAGGTGACCTATCCGTCCCTGTTCACTGGCAGGAAGAAGGAACTAGCGGACGACCTATTCGATAGGAACTATGGCTTCGGGGCCATGCTCATGTTCGAAGTCAGCGACGCCGCCAGCGGCCGCATCCTCATAGAGAACGTCGACATGCTTTACCACGTCTCGAACGTGGGTGACGCCCGCACTCTCATCACCCACCCCGTTTCGACGACCCATACGACGGTCCCCCGTGAAAAGCGTATGGCGGCCGGTATCAACGACGGGACCATCCGACTCTGCGTCGGTCTTGAACATGTCGACGACATCATGCGCGACCTGGAACGCGCCTTGTCGGCTTTGGGTTGAAAAACTGCCAACCACCAACATTTCGAGGAAAACATGAACGTTCAAGATGTTTGGCCTCTAAAGGACCACCGTTTCGAAAGTGCCCGCTTTCCCTCCGGTATCAAAAAGTCGCTCGCTGCGCTGCGCCCGGACAACGTCACTGGCGTGCTCTACATCGCGAAAGATTACGCGGTCATAATCGCTTTCGCCGCACTCGTGTCGTGGGTTTCCTGGTGGTTCTATCCGTTGGCGGTGCTGTTTATCGGGGCGCACCAAAGAGGCTTGACCACGATCGCGCACGACGCGGCACACAAGACCCTGGCGAAAAACATCAGGCTGAACTACCTCCTCGGCATCCTGTTCGCCTCTTATCCGTTGTTCCAGCGCCATTGGGCCTACCGGATTTCACACGTCCACCTGCACCATCCGCACCTTGGAGATCCGCAGAAAGATCCCGATCTCCAATTCTTCCTGGCGAGCGGTGTGTACGACGTGCGCCACCCGAAGAGATATTTTTGGGACATCGTTGTTTTCCCGATGCTGGGAGGAGCGACATTGGCCTACCTGAGATACCTCTTCACCTACAGGTTCAGTGTCGGCAGCACTGAAGGGGACTACACTGACAAGACGGGCATCTTGGTCGACAAGTGGGGTTTCTTTGCCTTCTGGCTGGCTGTTCTGGGCGCGTCGGTGGCGTTCGGGTTCTTCGACAAGCTCGTGCTTTTCTGGTTTGTTCCATACCTTACGACCTTCCAAGTCATCGGCTGGTTCACCGAGATCGCCGAGCATTCGCCAATGTGCGAAACGGAGAACAAGAACCTGTACCTGACCAGAAACCGAAAGGGCAACTTTATCGAGCGCAAATTGCTGGGTGTGAATCTGGACGAATATCATCTCGAACATCACCTTTCTCCCGGCATTCCGTTCTGGCTGCTCAAAGAGGCGCAGAAGATTCGGATGGCGGACCCCGAATACAGCAAGGCGGCGGCGACATGGGGCGGCCTCTTCTGTAAGGGGCCGGAAGGACAGGCAAGCGTTATCTCACAACTGATCGATCGCAACAGAAGGCTGTACGAAGTAAGCCGGGCAGAGCAACCCTGCTAATGGCTAAGGCGGCCGTCTCGTAGATCTTGGAGAGAGGCAACGATGCCACTGGTCGGAGTTACCGCAAACCGTCTCGTCGACGACGGAGTTCACCGGGAGTGGGTCCGCAGGAAATACATCGATGCACTTGAGATATTCGCCGATGTCGATGTCGTGATCCTGCCGACGCGATCGTCGGACGACGCAGAAGGCGTCCGGAAAATCGCCTGCCGTCTCGACGGACTTGTCCTCACCGGAGACGAATCGAACCTCGATCCCGCCTACTTCAGGCGATCCGGCGCGCCACGCCCTTCGCCGTCAGAGGATGGGTATCGCAGTGGAGCATCGGATCCTTTTAGAGACCTGATGGCAAGTTCGTTCCTCTCTGCCGCTCTTGCTGCGGGGACGCCGATCCTTGGCATCTGTCGGGGAGTTCAGGAACTCAACGTCCTATTCGGCGGCGACCTCTACGAAGACATTTCGAGCAAGAAGGGTATGCTGTGCCACACGGAAGACGTAACCCTACCGCGGGACAGGCAGTACGACCCGGTTCACGAAGTGCTTGTTCAGCCCGACGGAATTCTCGCGGAAATCTTTGATGGCTACGAGTCCTTCAACGTCAACTCGCTTCACAACCAAGGAATATCAGCGCTTGGAAAAGGTCTCGTCTGTGAGGCTGTTGCCTCCGACGGCTTGATAGAGGCTGTCAGCGTAGCCAATGCCAGATCTTTCCAGTTGGCAGTGCAATGGCATCCTGAGTGGCATGTAGCAGAGGATGACTTCTCCAAGAAGCTTTTTCAGGCATTCGGAAAGGCCTGTAAGGCTTGGAGGTCTCAACCCAAGCCCGGTGCCTAACCGATGGCGGCATCTTCTAGTCTTTAGAGTCCGGACTTATAACCAGAAGCTGACGGTCGCGGCGATGCAGACTGCGGCGAGGAAATTAGTTTCGAGGCGATCGTATCTCGTTGCGATCCGGCGGAAATCCTTGAGGCGGCAGAACATGCGCTCGGTTGCGTTCCGGTCGCGGTAGAGGAAGGGTGAGAAGCAGTTTTCCAGATGCGATTGGCTTTGGGCGGGATGTTGGCGAAGGCTCCCCGTTCACTGATCTGGCGGCGGATGGCGTTGCTATCGTAGCCCTTGTCGGTATTGACGGGACCGGTTTCTGGCATCTGTTGACCTGCCACTGAGAATTTCCTCCATCTGAGATTAGAGTCCGGGCCTTGATTGAAGGACGGACTGATGAAGAGAAAGCGGTTTA
>NZ_JAMYSA010000100.1:0-21265 GCF_040321735.1 Mesorhizobium sp. M0293 | reverse complement strand
AGGTGCCCGCGGTGCCTTACAAGAACCCCAACAATTACGTGAAACTTTCGGGGCGGCTGGCCGAGCAGATGGCGCGGACGGAACCGAATGGCGCTATCTGGGCCAACCAGTTCGACAATGTCGCCAACCGCGACGGCCATATCCGCACCACGGCCGAAGAAATCTGGAACCAGACCGGTGGTAAGGTCGACGGCTTTGTCTCAGCGGTCGGTTCGGGCGGAACGTTGGCCGGCGTCGCTTTCGGGCTAAGGGCGAAAAGCAAGGACGTGAAGATCGCGCTCGCCGATCCGCTGGGTGCCGCGCTCTACTCCTTCTACACCAGCGGCGAGCTGAAGTCCGAAGGCAGCTCGATCACCGAAGGCATCGGGCAGGGGCGTATCACCGCCAATCTCGAAGGGTTCACGCCGGATTTTTCATTCCAGATCCCCGACGAGGATGCGCTGCCGATCGTCTTCGACCTGATCCAGGAAGAAGGCCTCTGCGTCGGCGGCTCGACCGGCATCAACATTGCCGGCGCGATCCGTCTGGCCAGGGAATTAGGCCCCGGCCACACCATCGTGACCCTTCTTTGCGACTACGGCACGCGCTATCAATCAAAACTGTTCAATCCGGAATTCCTGCGCGAGAAGCAGCTGCCGGTGCCAGGCTGGATGGAGCTGAAGAGCACCATTTCGGTACCGTTCGAAAAGGTCGCGTGATGGCCCACAGGACACAAGCGCTGTTTCGCGACGACGCCTATCTGCGCACGGCGGACGCGACAATCGTTGCCGTCAACGACCGCGGTGCCATCATTCTCGATCGAACGATTTTCTACGCCACGTCGGGCGGCCAACCGGGGGATACCGGTCATCTCGAACGCGGCGACGGCAGGCGTATCGCCATTGCCACCACCATCACGGGCGAGACCAAGGACGAGATCATCCATGTGCCGGCGCCGGAGCAAGCGGCGCTACAAGTCGGCGAGACAGTGAGGCTGGCGATCGACTGGGAGCGGCGGCATCTTTTGATGCGCATGCATGCAGCCTGCCATCTGCTCACCGTCGTCTGTCCGTTTCCAATCACGGGTGCCGCGGTTTCCGAGGACGACAGCCGTGTCGACTTCGATGCTCCGGATGCCGGCTTCACCAAGGAAGAGGTGACGGCGAGCCTGATGGACCTGGTGCGGGCCGACCACCCGATCTTCACCAGGCTGATCAGTGATGAGGAACTGGCCGCCAACCCCGGCCTGGTCAAATCCAAGAACGTGCGGCCGCCGGTTGGCACCGGCAAGATCCGCCTGGTCTGTATCGGTAACAACGCTTCGGTGGACAGCCAGCCCTGCGGCGGCACCCATGTGAAGAGCACCGGCGAAGTCGGCGAAATCCACATCGGCAAGATCGAGAAGAAGGGCCGCGAAAACCGGCGCTTCCGCATCCGGTTCGGACCGATGCCGGCAAACTGAACAGACAGTGATCGCCCAAAAGGCGAGCAGGAGAAAAAAATGGCCGAGGACAGCCCTTTCACCGTCGATGCAGACTGGCTGCAGCAGCGGCTCGGCGAGCCGGGCCTGACGATCATCGATGCGTCCTGGTATCTGCCTGCGCAAAAGCGCGATGCGCGCGGCGAGTATGAGGCGGCGCACATCCCGGGTGCGCGGTTCCTGGATCAGGATGCCGTTTCCGACCCGGATTCGCCACTGCCGCATACGTTGCCGTCACCGCAGCATTTCGCCCAATATGTCGGCGCCATGGGCGTTTCGGCGGATGACACCATCGTCGTCTATGACGGTCCGGGTTTCTTCTCCGCGCCTCGGGCATGGTGGATGTTCCGGGTGATGGGCGTCTTCCAGACCTATATTCTGGATGGCGGCTTCGATGGCTGGAAAGCCGCCGGCAGGCCGGTAACGGCCGAACCTACCAAGATCGCACCAAGCGTGTTTCATGCGGATTTCGACGCCGGTCGCGTCGCCAGCCTCGCCGACATGCGCCGGATCGTCGACACCGGGGAGAGCCAGATCGCCGACGCCCGTGGGCCGGGCCGCTTTACCGGCGCCGAGCCCGAACCGCGTGCCGGCATCCGCTCCGGCCATATGCCTGGCGCGCGCAATCTGCCCTATTCGGCGCTATCGGAAAATGGCGAGCTGTTGTCGAAGGACCGATTGCGCAAGGTGATCGAGGACGCAGGCATCGATCTGTCGAAACCCATCGTCACCTCATGTGGTTCCGGTGTCACCGCCGCGGTGGTGACGCTGGCGTTGGAAACACTTGGCCACACGAACAACGGGCTTTACGACGGCTCATGGACGGAGTGGGGCGGGCTTTCCGACACGCCTGTCGTGACTGGCAAGGAATGACGGCAATGGAAAACGGCGCGCTGGAAGACATCGAAGTCACTGTGACATTTCTCGAAATGCATGTGCCGCCGGCCTATTTGCCGCCTGTGCCCTACAACCGCCAGGTCGCGCTGCTGAAGACCAAGGATATCCCCCTGCATTTCTACCGCTATCTGATGGACCGGGTGGGGCGCAAATGGCACTGGGTCAATGTACTGAGGCTGGACGACGACGAGCTTTCGGCCGGCATCCACCGCGAGGATCGCGACATCAGGGTGCTCTACCTCGATGGCGCACCGGCCGGCTTCTTCGATCTCAAGCCGCATCTGCCGGAAGAGGTCGAACTTGCCTATTTCGGCATGATGGAACATGCCACCGGGCAAGGCATCGGCCGCTGGTTCCTGGGCTCCGCGATCGCCGCCGCATGGTCGTACGGACCGAAGCAGGTGACGGTGCAGACCTGCACGCTCGATCATCCGGCGGCTCTGCCGCTTTATCAGAAGCTCGGCTTTGCACCTGTGGCGCAGAAGAAAGAGACCGTGCATCCGCTGCCTTTCGCCGAACGCTCGGCCAGCGTCATGCGGCCGTGACATCAGAGGCCGCTTCGACGACTTTATCCGCTAAACGCGCGAGCACCTAAGCCCGGTATTTCAGCCAATGGCCGTATGGGACCGACAACTGACGGCCGGTCGCTGACACTTGGCAGGAATCGGGTGGGAAGCAGTCGCGCGGGCGCATAATCTTCGGTCAACGCCACCGGAGATTTCACCAATGACCATCCAGTTCAAGGCCTTGCCGACCGAAGACGTCAAGGCGCTGCAGCGCGGCGGCCCCGATGCATACGGCCAAACGCCGGAGCGTAAGATTTCCGACGGCGACGGCATGCCTTGCCGGCACTGTCTGAAGAACATCGCGGCCGGCGACGCTTACCTCATTCTGGCTTACCGCCCATTCCCGGAGCTTCAGCCCTATGCCGAAACCGGGCCGATCTTCCTGCATGCCGAAGAATGCGAACGCGCCGCCGGGAGCGAGGCGCTTCCGGAGATTCTCGAAAGTCCCGACTACATCGTGCGCGGCTATGGCAGGGATGATCGCATCGTCTATGGCAGCGGCGGTGTCGTCCCGACTGCGGCGATTACAGCGCGGGCCGAAACCTTGTTCGAACGCAGCGATATCGCCTACGTCCATGTTCGTTCGGCGCGCAACAATTGCTACCAGTGCCGCATCGAACGCGCATGAGGCGCTGAGATTGCAGACTGGAGACGCTGTCGTACTCCCGTCGCACAGTCGCGATAAAAAGCGATTGTCGATCGATTTGCCGACCGCGGATGAACCGGCGGCAGATCTCGATATCGAGGAAGCGGGGCTTTGGCTCCGCTTTTTTGTTGCCTGCGTGTATCCCCAAAGAAAAAACCCGCCGGTATGACCCGGCGGGCGAGACTGGAGGAAGCAGTCTTTTTGTGAAATCAGGCGGCCAGAACGGCTTTCGGCTCGACCAGTTCGTAGCCGAGTGCCTCGGCCACCGCCCGGTTGGTGATCTTGCCCTTGTGGACATTGAGGCCGTTGCGCAAATGATGGTCGTCGATCAGCGCCTTCAGGCCCTTGTCGGCAAGCTGCAGGCCATAGTGAAGCGTCGCGTTGTTGAGCGCGTGGGCCGAAGTGACCGGCACGGCGCCGGGCATGTTGGCGACGCAATAGTGGATGACGCCGTCAACCTCGTAGGTCGGCTCGGCATGGGTGGTGGCGTGCGAGGTCTCGAAGCAGCCGCCCTGGTCGATGGCCACGTCGACCAGCACCGAGCCCTTCTTCATGCCTGAGAGCATTTCGCGCGAAACCAGCTTCGGCGCCGCGGCGCCCGGGATCAGCACGGCGCCAACGACGATATCGGCCGAAAAGCACTCTTCTTCGAGCGCTTCGACCGTCGAGTAACGGGTGTGGACGCGGCCGGCGAAGAGGTCGTCGAGCTGACGCAGGCGCGGGATCGAGCGGTCGATGATGGTGACATCGGCGCCAAGCCCCGCCGCCATCCGGGCAGCATGCAGCCCAACGACGCCGCCGCCGAGCACGGTGACCTTGCCGGGCAGCACGCCGGGCACGCCGCCGAGCAGCACGCCTCGGCCGCCATTGGCTTTCTGCAGCGCCGTGGCGCCGGCCTGGATTGACAGGCGTCCGGCAACTTCAGACATCGGCGCCAGCAGCGGCAGGCCGCCACGATCGTCGGTCACGGTCTCGTAGGCGATTGCCGTCACACCGGAAGCGAGCAGGCCTTTGGTCTGCTCCGGATCCGGAGCAAGATGAAGATAGGTGTACAGGATCTGGCCTTCGCGCAGCTGCGCCCATTCGTTGGGCTGCGGCTCCTTGACCTTGACGATCATGTCCGACTTGGCGAACACGTCGGCAGCGGTCTTGGCAATCGTGGCGCCGGCGGCGCGATAGGCGTTGTCGTCGGCGCCGATGCCGGCCCCGGCGCCGGTCTCGACCAGCACTTCGTGGCCGTGGGCGACATACTCGCGGACCGAGCCGGGTGTGAGGCCGACGCGATATTCGTGGTTCTTGATTTCCTTGGGGCAGCCGACGCGCATTTTTCTTCTCCTGATCCGGCCCTTTTGGGCTCGTTCCCTGTATTGCTGGAGTGAACCACGAATCGGTGCGCAGGTGTTTGCGAATGCGCTTGCGCCAGCGGGCGTGTTTCGATAATCGTTGCGCGAAACAGCAGGATATTCGCAGGATTCACGAAAAATGCCGCTCGACAGGATTGATATCGCCATTCTCGAGACCTTGCAGAAGGATGGCCGGATACCCAATGCGGCACTTGCCGAGAAGGTTGGCCTGTCGCAGTCGGCCTGTTCGCGCCGGCTCGACAATCTGGAGAAATCCGGCACGATCCGCGGCTACCATGCCCGGCTTTCCAATGCCGCACTTGGCCACCAGATGACGGCGATCGTGCACATATCCCTGTCGGGACAATTCGAGAAGACGCTGTCGGATTTCGAGGCGGCGATCAAGCGCTGTCCAAACGTGCTGTCCTGCCACCTGATGTCGGGCGAATACGATTATATCCTGAGGATCGCGGCAAAGGATCTCGTCGACTATGAGCGTATCCACAAGGAATGGCTGTCGGCAATGCCGCATGTGACCAAGATCAACTCGTCTTTTGCGCTACGCGAAATCGTCGACCGGACGGCGATGGGCATGAAGCCGGAAATGGCCTGAGCTGTGTCGATATTCAGGTGATGCCGGCCTGCGAACGGCAGTTTCCTGTGCTTCCGGTACTCACGGACCCAAACGTCCGATCCGTTCCGATTCTCGGAACCCGCCATTCTCGACTCGGCCTGACCTGCTCGACTCGGCCCGACCTGAATCTCAACACAGCTAACCGATCTTGAATGCCTCGATCACGATCCGATCCATCGGGATATCGTGCGGCTGCGGGTAGATGGTGGCGATGCGCTGCAGTTCGTAGCCGACGCCGATGACCAGGGGCTTGAACGGCATCGCGGCCAGCGTGCGGTCGAAGAAGCCGCCGCCGTAGCCCAGGCGATAATTTTGGGGATCGATGCCGACGATCGGTGAGATGACGATGTCCGGCAGCACCGGATCGCCCTCGGCTGGGATCGGGATGTTCCAGACGCCTTTCTCCAGCCGATCGCCCGGCGCGTAGGCGCGAAAGATCAGCGGATGCCCTTTCTCGACAACGACGGGCAGGGCGGTGCGGCCGCCGCGTGCATTGATGGACGCCATCCATGGCCGCAGATCCGGCTCGCCGCGAAACGGCCAGTAGAGACTGACCATACGGCCGGCGATCTTGCCGATGATCGCGTCGAGACCTTCGGCGATCCGCTGCGACATTGCCGTTCGCGCGTCGGCCGAGACGGCGAGGCGGGCAGCGATCAGGCGTTCGCGCTCGGCCTTGCGCCAGCGTCTCACATCGGTCCAGTCGCTCGACGGCGCACGAAACTCCGGATCGAGTTCATGCATGAAGCAGGGCGGCGAAGAATACTGCGCCGGAGCGTCGTCGTCTTGATCGTTGGCCATGCCTCACCTCATCGCGTATTTAATGACGCTATACCTCGCGATACGATACAACATGTGCATTCACGACATGGGACGACGAGTCTCGGGCACCGGCCTTCTGTTGCTGCATTGCACAAAAATACCTACATCCAAGGCAGGCAATTTTGCTCGCCAGGGTGAATTGAGATGAACCAAGCCAGCCATCATGTCGTCGTTGTCGGCGCGGGTTTCGGCGGTCTGGAATTCACACGTGCGCTTGGCGGCGCGCCGGTGCGCATCACCATGATCGACAAGCGCAACCATCACCTCTTCCAGCCGCTGCTTTACCAGGTGGCGACCACGGCGCTGGCGACGTCCGAGATTGCCTGGCCGGTCCGCCATCTCCTGCGCAAGCGCGAGGATGTGACGACGTTGCTCGCCAATGTCGTCGGCATCGATCGCACCGGCAAAAATGTCCTGCTCGATGATGGCAGCGCGGTCGCCTATGACACGCTGCTGCTCGCCACCGGTGCCCGCCACGCCTATTTCGGTCATGACGAATGGGAACCTTTCGCGCCGGGCCTGAAAACGCTGGAGGACGCCACCACGGTTCGGCGGCGCATTCTTCTGGCATTCGAGCAGGCCGAGCGGGAGACCGATCCCGCCAAGCGCCAGGCGCTGCTGACCATCGCGATCGTCGGTGGCGGGCCGACCGGCGTTGAGCTTGCCGGCACCATCGTCGAATTGGCGCATGACACGCTGCACGGCGAGTTCCGCAACATCGACACACGGCAGACGCGCGTGGTGCTGATCGAGGCCGGCGACCGTGTTCTGGCGAATTTCGCGCCGAAGCTTTCCGACTATGCCTCGAAGGCGCTCGAGCGGCTCGGCGTGACGGTCGAACTCGGCCGGGCTGTTACGCGTTGCGACGCCGAGGGCGTCGTCTTCGGCGACAAGCATCTGGCGGCGAAGACAATCCTGTGGGCGGCAGGCGTTGCCGCTTCACCGGCCGCCGAATGGCTCGGAGCGGCGGCCGATCGGGCAGGCAGGGTGCTGGTCGAGCCTGACTTGAGCGTGCCTGGCAGCCCGGAGATTTTCGTCATCGGCGATGCCGCTCATGTCCTGCGGCCGGACGGGCGGCCCGTTCCCGGAGTAGCACCAGCCGCCAAGCAGCAGGGCCGGCATGTTGCCGCCACGCTGAGGGCGCGGCTTGCCGGCGACACCAGTCCGCGGCCGTTCCGCTACCGGCATGACGGCGATCTCGCCACGATCGGCAAGCGCGCTGCGGTGATCGATTTCGGCTGGATCAAGCTGACCGGCTGGGCGGCCTGGTGGCTGTGGGGAGTAGCCCACATCTATTTCCTGATCGGCTTTCGCAACCGGCTTGCGGTTTCGTTGAGTTGGCTATGGATCTACGCGACGGGCCAGCGCAGCGCGCGACTGATCACCCAGGGCGACGACGACAAGGGCTGATTTCTTCACCCGGACCAGTCATCCGCGCGTCATCTGTTACTGTTCGACTGATGTTTGATGCGCGCAACTTCTTGAATGGACTCGGATGAGTTTCAGCGCGAAGTTCGCGTCGGGCAGGGCTGGGCATGATCCCGAAAAGTGGGAACCGGTTTTCGGAAAAGGATCATGCTCCAACAGACAGACTCTTGTCACGTCGTCGAAGGAGAAAACATGTCGCAACTGCTCCATCCCGTATCCCGCCGCGATCTCCTTGCGGGCGTCGCCGCCGCAGGGGCGCTGATCATGCTGCATCCGTTCTCCGCCCGCGCTCAAGGTAACCAGGCCCATCTTCGGATCATGGAAACCACCGACATCCATGTGAACGTGCTGCCTTACGACTACTACGCCGACAAAGCCAATGACACGCTGGGCCTGTCGCGCACGGCTTCTCTCATCGATGCGGTGCGCAAGGAGGCGGTCAATTCGATGCTGATCGACAATGGCGACCTGCTGCAGGGCAATCCGATGGGCGACTACATCGCCTATGAGAAGGGGCTGAAGGACGGCGACCTGCATCCGATCATGAAAGGCATGAACCTGCTCGGCTACGAGTGCTCGACGCTGGGCAACCACGAGTTCAACTACGGCCTGTCGTTCCTGGACAAAGTGCTGGCCGGCGCCAATTTTCCCTTCGTCTGCGCCAATTTGATCCGCGGCACCGAACTTGCCGCGAACCCGCGCGACGACAAGCTCTATCTGAAGCCCTACGTCATCCTCGACAAGAAGATCATGGACGGCTCGGGCGCCGAGCAGCCGATCAGGATCGGCATCATCGGCTTCGTGCCGCCGCAGATCATGGTTTGGGATCTCAAGAACCTGGAAGGCAACGTCAAGACGCGCGACATCGTCGAGGCGGCCAAGGCCTGGGTGCCACAGATGAAAGAGGAGGGCGCCGACATCGTCATTGCGCTCTCGCATTCCGGCATCGACGTGAAGCAGGGCGACATGATGGAGAACGCCTCGTTCTTCGTCGCCGGTGTCGACGGCATCGATGCGGTGTTCACGGGTCACCAGCATCTGGTGTTCCCCGGCAAGAAGGATTTCCAGTCGCTTGAGGGCGTCGATACGCAAAAAGGCACGCTGCAGGGCAAGCCCGCCGTCATGGGCGGCTTCTGGGGCTCGCATATGGGGCTGGTCGACCTGATGCTGGAACGCGACGGTTCGAAATGGAAGGTCGTTTCAGCCACCTCCGAAGCGCGGCCGATCTTCGAACGCGTCGACAACAAGAACAAGCCGACCGTCCCGGACGACAAGCGCATCATCGCGGCACTCGAACAGGACCACCAGGCGACACTGGCCTATGTGCGTCGTCCGGTCGGCAAGACCTCCGCGCCGCTCTATTCCTATTTCGCGCTGGTCGCCGACGATCCGTCGGTGCAGGTCGTCAGCCAGGCGCAGACCTGGTACCTCAGGGATATTCTCAAGAACACGCAATGGAAGGATGTGCCGCTGCTGTCGGCGGCCGCTCCCTTCAAGGCAGGCGGACGCAACGGTGCCGACTACTATACCGACGTGCCGGCAGGCGACATCGCCATCAAGAACGTTGCCGACCTCTATCTCTACCCCAACACCGTGCGTGCGGTCGAAATCACCGGGGCTGAGGTCAAGGAATGGCTGGAAATGTCGGCCGGTATTTTCAACAGGATCGAGGCAGGGAAGGCCGACCAGGCCCTCATCAACACCGACTTCCCGTCCTACAATTTCGACGTCATCGACGGCATCACCTACAAAATCGACCTGTCGCAGCCGCCGAAATACGATTCCAAGGGCGGGCTGGCTAATGTCGGTGCCAACCGGATCGTCGACCTGATGTTCGACGGAAAACCGATTGATCCCAAACAGAAATTCGTCGTCGCGACCAACAACTATCGTGCCGGCGGCGGTGGCAATTTCCCTGACATCAATGCTTCGAAGATCATCTACGAAGCGCCGGACACCAATCGCGACGTCATCGTTCGCTACATCGTCAGCGAGGGCACGATCAACCCGTCGGCGGACGACAACTGGTCGTTCGTGCCGCTGCCTGGAACCAGCGCCGTGTTCGAAACCGGCGCCAAGGCGAAGGATTTCATTGCGCAGGTGAAATCGCTGAAGGTCGAACCGGCGGGCGAGGGCGAGGCAGGATTCGCGAAATACCGCATCCTTCTCTAAAGGTTGGTTTGCGGGTCGGCTTGAATCCAGGCCTTTATGGTGTGGATTCAGCCGGCGGCGCGAAACGCTCCTTGATCACCGGCATGACGAGATCCAGCGCATCCGTGGAAATGCCGCCGGAATAGCCGCTCGGCAGTTGCCCGATCAGTTCGGGATCGTCGAGCCCTTGCGAAAAGTCGCCGCCGGAATAAGGGCCGAGCAGGTAAACGCTTGTATCGACACCTTGCATGCGATCGAGAAACCGGCTCGGCCAACCCCACATCCATTTCGCGATGTTGACGGGGACGAGCAAGGTGCCTTTGCGGCAGGCATCTGGAACGTAGCCGCTCCAGCCAAGCGCGGCATAGCGCAGGATGCATTGCGTCAGCGACGCGCGGCTCAGCGTGTGCATGTCCGGCAATGCCGCCTTGACCGCAGCAATCGGCCTGTCCCCACCATAGACCGAGAGATAGAAGCGCTCGGCCGGCGCCAGCCTGGCAAGCCATTCGGCCAGCTTTTCGCCTTCGCCTGGATCGTTGCTCTTGACGTTGATGTTGAAGCGGCGAGCCGGGAAGTGCGCCAGAACCTCATCCAGCGATGGCATCATGCCGATTCCCTTGCCCCGAAATGGAAAGGTTTTGCCGCCATCCGCCGTGTAGCCATAGCCGACATCAAGGGTCTTCAACTCGGCCATGGAGTGGCTGCGCGTTTCTCCCTTGCCTTGCGTGCGGCAATCCAGCGTCCAGTCATGGAAGACAGCGAACTTGCCGTCCGTCGTCGGGTGAACATCCAGTTCGAGTGCGTCCGCTCCCAGTGCAAAGGCGGCCTCCATCGAGGGTAGAGTGTTTTCGAGGAAGGCATGGCGTGGCGGCA
This sequence comes from Mesorhizobium sp. M0293, assembly GCF_040321735.1. Taxonomy (NCBI): domain Bacteria; kingdom Pseudomonadati; phylum Pseudomonadota; class Alphaproteobacteria; order Hyphomicrobiales; family Phyllobacteriaceae; genus Mesorhizobium; species Mesorhizobium sp. M0293. The sequence continues at coordinate 10,446 of NZ_JAMYSA010000100.1, read as the reverse complement.
ACATGCGACTGGCCGTACAAGTCTCTCCTGTCATGCCTGCGCGCGAATAGTCCTGAGCAAGGCCACGATGCGCAAGCACTTCCGGCTTGCCGGCTGGCCGGCTCGACAGCAGTGAGGTGTTGTTGAGCCAGATGCCCGCGGCAGCGACGACAATGACGCCGAAGAAGATCGTTCGTTTGCGCATCAGGTGATTTCCGATTCGTCCGTCCTGTGCGGCATCCTGCTTCGGGATCGGACTTTTTGACGGCGACCGCGCGGCGATGTCGAGATAACGCTCGATACGAACTGGTCACCGGCAATGCAATCGAAGAGCGCGTGGACCTACGCCTTGTAGACCACCTGGCGAACGTCGATGTAGCTGGCGCGGAATCCGGCCTCGCAATAGTGCAGGTAGAACTCCCAGAGCTTCTTGAAGCGGTCGTCGAAACCGAGCGGGACGATCTTTTCCCATGACGCCCAGAACCGGTGGCGCCATTCGGCGAGCGTGCGGGCATAGTCGTCGGGAAACACGCGTTCGCGCAGATGGGCGAGGCCATGATCCTTGCCCAGTGCCTTCAGGATCGACGGCGTCGGCAGCATGCCACCGGGGAACACGTAGCGCTGAATGAAATCCGGCCTTGCGCGATAGGTGTCGTAAGAAGCTTCGTTGATGGTGATGATCTGCAGGCCAGCGGTGCCACCGGGTTTCAGGCAGGCCTTCATTTTGCTGAAGAACACCGGCCAGTATTTCTCGCCGACCGCCTCGAACATCTCGATCGAGGCGATGCGGTCATAGGTGCCGGTTTCGTCGCGATAATCCTGCAACTTGATGTCGACCTTGTCGGCAAGCCCGGCCTTGGCGATGCGCGCCTTGGCGAAATCGTGCTGCTCGCGGCTGATCGTCAGCCCGGTCACCCGACAACCGATCTCTCGCGCCGCGAATTCGGCGAAGCCGCCCCAACCGCAGCCGATTTCCAGCACATGGTCCTTCGGGCCGATCCCGATATCCTTTGCCAGCGCGCGATATTTGGCGGCCTGGCCGCTTTCCAGGTCGTTGGCACCGGTCGTGTAGAGCGCCGAGGAATAGGTCATGCTTGGATCGAGCCATTCCTTGTAGAAGGCGTTGCCGAGGTCGTAATGCGCCGAGATGTTGCGCTTCGAGCCGGTGCGTGTGTTCTGGTTGAACCAGTGGCGGATGCGCTGGACAGTGTTGATGAGCCAGCTGGTGCCGCCCGCGATACGCTCGCCGATCGCCGAATTGATCACGAACAGCTCCAGGAAGCTGGTCACGTCAGGGCTGTCCCAATCGCCGTCCATGTAGGATTCGGCAACGCCGATCGTGCCGCCGGAAAAGGCGCGGCCGGGCAGTCGCCAGTTCTTGAGCACCAGTTCGGCGTCCGGGCCGGGTCCCTTGCCGCCGACGAGGACGGCGCGGCCGTCCGGCATCCTGACCTTGAGCGAACCACGCGGCAGGTTCATCGCCGCCGACAGCACCATGCGCGCCTTGGCCGGCAGACCCTTGACGATCTCGGCGAAATTGAATTCGTCGAGCCTGATCGCATCGCTCAACGCCAAACCATGATGTTCCTTGTGTGCCATCTCACGCCCCTGGACTTCCGCGGTGTCGGCGCAAATTGCCGAGTCCCGGTTCTCGCGGTTCATTCGCCAGGTTCGAACGCCGTTGCCTGATCCCAGGTGCTAACCGGTTCTGCGATCGGCGGTCTCGAACGAAAGCGCGCGCCCCTGTTTCGCCTGAGCTTCAGCGCTTCCCAGTGAATCCCTACGACAATGTTCCACGTCATGAGGGGGAACTTCAAGAGGCAGGCCACAAGCTGGGCTGTGCCAAGTGGTTGCTCTCGCCGACCTAGGTCTGCCTTTTGCACAGCAAAGGCCGAACGGGCCCAAAACGCCTATGGCTGCGGCATTGCTTGTGCGATAGATTTAGCCATGCGTTATGTAGTCGTCATTGCCGCCATCGCGTTTTTCCTGATCTGGGACGGCATGTACAATCAGGGGCGGTATCTGGACTCCACGGTAAGGGGTGCCACGCACGTCGTGCGGTCCGTCACCAGCTATATCTAGCGTCCATTCGAAGACCGGTAGCCGCGACATCCTTGTCGATTGACGCCACCGTCCTGCCGTCACAAAAGACCTCCGGCATTTAGATCGAGGAGGCGGCGTTGATCCGGCATATCGTTTTCTTCAGCGCGCGGCGCAAGGAGGATGTGGAGGCGGTGCGCACGGGCCTGCTGGCGCTCGGCAACATTCCTCATTCCAGCCTTTTCGAGGTCACGCTGAACACCAAGGTCGACCCGTTGTCGGACGAGATCGACGTGGTCGTCTATGCGGAGTTCGCCGATGACGCCGCGCTGGCCGCCTACAAGGCACACCCGCTCTATGCGCAGACCACCAGCAAGGTCAAACCAATGCGCGAACTGCGTTATTCCGCCGATGTCGTCGCGGGGAGCTGATCGAGACCACGTTCCGGCCTTTTTCGACCTACCATGAAATAGTCCGGCGGACCGGCGGGGATTGCGATCAAGTCTTGAACCGATTTGCGGAATGATGCACATCGCGCCTGCATGACCCGAACCGTAGCTGCTCGCACTCATCCGCTCGATCATCTGGTGCTGACCGCGCAGAACCTAGACGTGGCGCGAGCCCGGCTCACCACGCTCGGCTTTGTCGTTGCGCCGACAGGGATCCATCCCTTCGGGACTGAAAACTGTTGTGTGTTCCTCGCCGACGGCACTTATCTCGAACCGCTCGCTATCCGTGACGAACAGGCCGCGATGACGGCCATTGCCGATGGCAATGTGTTCGTCGCGCGCGATCGGCTCTATCGCGACAATCGCGGCGACGAGGGGTTTTCGGCCATTGTTCTTGCCACCGACAATGCCGATGCTGACCATGCGCGCTGCCTCGAAGCCGGCATCTCGGCGGGAGACATGCTGAGCTTCTCGCGCGCCTTCACGGACACGGCGGGCAAAAGCGACATCGCATCCTTCAAGCTCGCCTTCGCGGCGGGAGCCGGGGCCACGGACGCATTCCTGTTTGCCTGCGAGCGGGTCAACGCGCCTGATGTGGACCGCACGGCTTTGCAGGCGCACGCCAACGGCGCCACCGGAATTGTCGAGATCGTGGCGGTCAGCGACCAACCTGCCGAACAGCATGGATTGATTTCGGTGGCGCTGGACGATCCGACTGCTGATGGCCAGGGCGGCACGTTTCACTTGCCGAACGCAAGTTTGAGCGTGCTCGACCCCGCGTCTTTCACCGCGCGTTTTGGCCAGCCTGCCGGCGCGCCGACAGACCTTCGCTTCGCCGCGGTCGTCTTTTCGGTCCGGAGCGCCGATGTCACATCGCGGCTGCTTGCAGCCAATTCCATCAAACACGATATAGCGGGCAATGATATTGTCGTGCAGCCTGCACCCGGACAGGGCGCGGCTTTCATCTTCCGGGAGATCCCATGAGCAAAGCCCTGGCGCCCAATTCGTCGGTAACCGTCGGCAATGTCGTCTTCGACAACAATGCAGCCTTGGCGCTGATCGCTGGCCCTTGCCAGTTTGAATCGCGCCAGCATGCCTTCGACATGGCCGGCGCGCTGAAGGAACTGACCGGCAAGCTCGGCATAGGCCTCGTCTACAAGACCAGCTACGACAAGGCCAACCGCACCTCGCTGTCGGCGACGCGCGGCGCCGGCATGAATGCGGCACTTCCTGTCTTCGACGAACTGCGCAAGGCATTTTCGCTTCCCGTGCTGACCGATGTCCACACCGAGGAACAGTGCGCGATCGTCGCGCCGCATGTCGACGTCCTGCAGATCCCGGCTTTCCTGTCGCGTCAGACCGACATGCTGGTCGCCGCGGCGAAAACCGGCAAGGTGATCAACGTGAAGAAGGGGCAGTTCCTTGCCCCCTGGGACATGAAGAACGTCGTCGCCAAGATCACCGGCTCCGGCAACGCCAATGTGCTGACCACCGAGCGTGGCGCCTCCTTCGGCTACAACACCCTGGTGTCAGATATGCGCGCCCTGCCTGTCATGGCCGAGATCGGCGCGCCGGTGATCTTCGACGCCACGCATTCGGTGCAGCAGCCGGGCGGGCAAGGCGGTTCCTCGGGCGGCGAGCGCCGCTTTGTCGAAACTCTGGCCCGCGCCGCCGTCGCCGTCGGTGTTGCCGGCGTGTTCATCGAGACCCATCAGGATCCGGATAATTCGACCTCTTCCGACGGCCCGAACATGCTGCCGCTGAAGGACATGCCGGCCCTGCTCGAGCGGCTGATGGCATTCGATCGCATCGCCAAGGGTCACTAAGCCAGGCCCATCCTCTGCCGACTGTCGGCGCTTGTGATCGGCATAAGCCGGCTGTACGCTTGCCCGGCAAATGAGCGTTTTGGCAGGAGGAAGCCATGTCCGTCGCCCGCGTCACCGAAATCACCTCGTCGTCGAACAAGAGCTTTCAGGACGCCATCGAACAGGGGATTGCGCGCGCATCGAAAACCCTGAAGAACGTTGAAGGCGCCTGGATCCAGGACCAGAAGATCGTCGTCGAGAACGGCAAGATTACCGCCTATCGCGTCAACATGAAGGTCACTTTCATCCTCGCGGAGTGACCGGCCCGCCGGCGAAAAAAGTCGGGAACCTTCGCCCGCGCCCCTCATTGTCCAAGCAGAGTTCAACGACAATGAGGAGGATATCATGACCACCCAGACAGGCCACACCGAAGCCATCGCGGCCTCGCGAGTCATCGGCACGTCGGTCTACAACACCGAAGGCAGGAGCATCGGCAGCATCCAAGACGTCATGCTCGACAAGATGTCGAACGGCATCATGTTCGCAGTGATCGGTTTTGGCGGCTTCCTCGGCATCGGCGAGAAGTATCATGCGATACCATGGGCAAGCCTCGACTATGACGAGGACAGGGGCGGCTATGTCGTACCGTTCTCCAAGGAGCAGCTGAAGGCAGCCCCCGCCTATTCGATCAACGAACTGGCCGGCGCGGATGGTGAGACCGCTCGCGACGCATCCTACGACTACTACAAGGTCACGCCTTACTGGCACTGACGATCCAAACAAAATGGCCCCGTCGAGACGGGGCCATTTTGGTTTGATGCGGCAGCTATTTGCTGATGTGCAAGGGGGCCATCGCCTTGGGCGGCGACTGCTGGTTGTCGCACGACGTCAGGAACGCAGCCGCGATCAGGAACAGACTCACGATACCACTCAACTGGGACATGGCGAAACTCCTCCTGTTTCGCCCCGCGCACCCGCACCTTAGCCGGAAGCCGCTCTGCCGTACATGACTTATGATGACAGCGATTTGCGCTTCGTGAATCGTTGGGGGTTGACGCCCGGCAATAATTGCGAGCCGGCCGATTGCCTTTTACGGCACTTTGGCTAAGACGTGCGCGACATCAGTCAGATCAATCGAGGACATCGCAATGACCGCCATCATCGACATTGTCGGGCGTGAAATCCTGGACAGCCGTGGAAATCCGACCGTCGAGGTCGATGTCATTCTCGAAGACGGGTCGATGGGCCGAGCGGCGGTGCCGTCAGGTGCTTCGACCGGCGCCCACGAGGCCGTCGAGCTGCGCGACGGCGGCGCCCGCTATCTCGGCAAGGGCGTGCTCAAGGCGGTCGAAGCGGTCAACGGCGAGCTGTTCGAGGCGATCGGCGGCATGGAAGCCGAAAATCAGATCCATATCGACCAGACCATGATCGAGCTTGACGGCACGCCCAACAAGAGCCGGCTCGGCGCCAACGCCATTCTCGGCGTGTCACTGGCGGTGGCGAAGGCCGCGGCCGATGCCGCCGGCCTGCCGCTCTACCGTTATGTTGGCGGCACCAAGGCGCATGTCCTGCCGGTGCCGATGATGAACATCATCAATGGTGGCGCGCATGCCGACAACCCGATCGACTTCCAGGAATTCATGATCCTGCCGATCGGAGCGCCGACGCTGCGCGAAGGCGTTCGCTGGGGTTCGGAAATCTTCCACACGCTGCGCAAGAAACTGAAGGACGCCGGCCACAACACCAATGTCGGCGACGAGGGCGGCTTTGCCCCGAATTTGAAAAGCGCGCCGGTGGCGCTCGATTTCATCATGGAATCGATCGAGCAGGCCGGCTTCAAGCCGGGCGAGGAGATTGCGCTCGGCCTCGATTGCGCCGCGACCGAGTTCTTCAAGGACGGCAACTACGTCTATGAGGGCGAGAAGAAGACGCGCGACCCCAAGGCCCAGGCCAAGTACCTGGCCAAGCTCGCCGCCGACTATCCGATCATCTCGATCGAGGACGGCCTTGCCGAGGACGACTGGGAAGGCTGGAAGTACCTCACCGACCTGATTGGCAAGAAGACCCAGCTGGTCGGCGACGATTTGTTCGTCACCAACACCGCACGGCTGCGCGACGGCATCCGCATGGGTGTTGCCAATTCGATCCTGGTCAAGGTCAACCAGATCGGTTCGCTGACGGAAACGCTCGACGCCGTCGAGACCGCGCACAAGGCCGGCTACACCGCCGTCATGTCGCACCGCTCGGGCGAAACCGAGGATTCGACCATTGCCGATCTCGCGGTTGCCACCAATTGCGGACAGATCAAGACCGGCTCGCTGTCGCGCTCGGACCGCATGGCCAAGTACAACCAGCTGATCCGCATCGAGGAAGAGCTCGGCAAGCAGGCAAGCTATGCCGGCAAGTCGGTGGTCAAGGGCTGATCCGGAAACACTCTAACGTCGGATATCGGATGAAAGGGCGGGAGCATTCCCGCCCTTTTTTCATTTCGACGGACGCCAAGCCGGTCATCCGTAACCGTCCGTTAAGCACAATCGGGCGAAAAAGATCGTGAGCCGCCTGAGTCCGCGGGCTAGAGCCGGATGATTTCAGGTCTGTTCGACCTGAAATCTGAATCCGACTCTAAATCAAAGAGATAGAGCATGATGTCGTCCGAAAACCGCTTCACACTTTTCGGCATCATGCTCTAGAGGAATCGGACGATGTGGACGCGTCAGCACAAGCAGAGAAACACCGGTCGGCTGATCATCCCCTCGCTCTGCGCGGCGTTTTTGGCCTATTTCGGCTTTCATGCCTATCACGGCGAATTCGGCATCTACTCGAAATACCAGCTGGAAGCCCAGACGGTTGCGCTGCAAGGCCAGCTCGATGCGATCAAGGCGCGTCGCATGGAACTCGAACGGCGTGTCCGGCTCATGCATGAAGGCACGCTGGAGAAGGACATGCTCGACGAGCAGGCGCGCAAGGCGCTCAATCTGTCCCAGGCTGATGAAATCACCATCATGTTGCCCGCTTCGGAGAAATAACTGATATCAAGTTAATCACCAATATTTTCAATGATTTTAATCGCTTAGGTGCATGCCAGCTATGCAAATTCGGCATGGCGCAACGCTCTGACGCGTGTTAGCCTCCCATAAATCGGTGGGGAGGAGCTGATCTCCCCAGAGCAGATTTCATCTGCTCTAATGTCCACAAAGAGACGCCAACAGGGAGTGATGCATGGCCACCGCCGCCAGAAAAGCGCCTGCCAAATCCAAATCCGACGGTAAATCGGGGCTTTCGGCCCCAAAGCCTGCCGAATTCACCAAGGACGAAGAGCTTGCCGCCTACCGGCACATGCTGCTCATCCGCCGTTTCGAGGAAAAGGCCGGCCAGCTTTACGGCATGGGCTTCATCGGTGGCTTCTGTCACCTCTATATCGGCCAGGAAGCTGTCGTCACCGGCATGAAGATGGCGCTGATCGACGGTGATCAGATGATCACCGCCTATCGCGACCATGGCCACATGCTGGCGATGGAGCTGTCGCCGCGCGGCGTCATGGCCGAGCTGACCGGGCGTCGTGGCGGCCTGTCACGGGGCAAGGGCGGCTCCATGCACATGTTCTCCAAGGAGAAGCATTTTTACGGCGGCCACGGCATCGTCGGCGCGCAGGTGTCGCTCGGCACCGGGCTGGCCTTCGCCAACCGCTACCGCGACAACAACAATGTCTCGCTGACCTATTTCGGCGACGGTGCGGCCAACCAGGGCCAGGTCTATGAAAGCTTCAACATGGCCTCGCTGTGGAAGCTGCCGGTGATCTACATCATCGAGAACAACCGCTATGCCATGGGCACCTCGGTGTCGCGTTCTTCGGCGGAAACCAACTTTTCGCATCGCGGCGCCTCGTTCAAGATCCCCGGCATCCAGGTCGACGGCATGGATGTCCGCGCCGTGAAGGCTGCGGGCGACCAGGCGACGGAGTGGTGTCGCGCCGGCAACGGGCCGATCATTCTCGAAATGCAGACCTATCGTTATCGCGGTCACTCGATGTCCGACCCGGCGAAATACCGCTCCAAGGAAGAAGTACAGAAGATGCGCTCGGACCATGACCCGATCGAGCAGGTCAAGGCACGGCTGACCGGGAAGAAGTGGGCGACCGAAGACGAGCTCAAGGCCATCGACAAGGAAGTCCGAGACGTCGTCGCGGACGCTGCTGAATTTGCCCAGCACGACGCGGAGCCGGATCCGTCCGAGCTCTGGACCGATATCGTACTGTAAGGGAGGGCAAGGACATGCCGATCGAAATTCTCATGCCCGCTCTCTCGCCGACCATGGAAGAGGGCAATCTTTCCAAGTGGTTGAAGAACGAGGGCGACAAGGTCGTCGCCGGCGACGTCATCGCCGAGATCGAAACCGACAAGGCGACGATGGAAGTCGAAGCCGTTGACGAAGGCACGCTGGGCAAGATCCTGATTGCCGCCGGCACCGAAGGCGTCAAGGTCAACACGCCGATCGCAGTGCTGCTGCAGGACGGCGAAAGTGCCGGTGATATCGGCAAGTCTGCGGCTCCCGCCAAGGCGGAAGCATCTGATAAGGCGGAGGCTCCAGCCGCCGAGGACAAGGCAGAGGCCGCAAAGCCTGCCGCCGCACCGGTGGCTGCCGCTCCCAAGACGGAAATCGCCGCCGATCCGGACATTCCGGCGGGCACGGAAATGGTCTCGACCACGGTGCGCGAGGCACTGCGCGATGCCATGGCCGAGGAAATGCGCCGCGACGGCGATGTCTTCGTCATGGGCGAGGAAGTCGCCGAGTACCAGGGCGCCTACAAGATCACGCAAGGGCTGCTGCAGGAGTTCGGGCCGCGGCGCGTCGTCGATACGCCGATCACCGAGCACGGCTTTGCCGGTGTCGGTGTGGGTGCGGCGATGGCCGGCCTGAAGCCGATCGTCGAGTTCATGACCTTCAACTTCGCCATGCAGGCGATCGACCAGATCATCAACTCGGCCGCCAAGACGCTCTATATGTCGGGCGGCCAGATGGGCGCGCCGATCGTGTTCCGCGGACCGAACGGTGCCGCTGCCCGCGTCGCCGCCCAGCATTCGCAGTGCTACGCAGCGTGGTACAGCCACATTCCGGGCCTGAAAGTGGTGATGCCCTACACCGCCGCCGACGCCAAGGGCTTGCTCAAGGCGGCGATCCGCGACCCCAATCCGATTATCTTCCTCGAGAACGAGATACTTTACGGGCAGTCCTTCGACGTCCCTAAGCTGGACGATTTCGTCTTGCCGATCGGCAAGGCGCGCATCCACAAATCAGGCAAGGATGTCACCCTCGTCTCCTTCGGCATCGGCATGACCTATGCGGTCAAGGCCGAGGCCGAGTTGCGCGGCATGGGTATCGACGTCGAGATCATCGATCTCAGAACCGTCCGCCCGCTGGACCTCGACACCATCATCGCCTCGGTGAAGAAGACCAACCGGCTGATCGTTGTGGAAGAGGGATATCCGCAGAACTCGGTCGGCGACCATATCGCCAACCAGGTGTCGCAGCGCGCCTTCGATTTCCTCGACGCGCCGGTGATCACCATTGCCGGCAAGGATGTGCCGATGCCCTATGCGGCCAACCTCGAGAAACTGGCTCTGCCAAACGTCGGCGAGGTCATCGAGGCGGTCAAAGCCGTCACGTATCGCTGAACCGGGCGGGAGGACAAAATGCCAATCAACATCACCATGCCGGCCCTGTCGCCCACGATGGAAGAGGGCAATCTGTCCAAGTGGCTCGTGAAGGAAGGCGACAAGGTTTCGCCGGGCGACGTCATCGCCGAGATCGAGACCGACAAGGCGACGATGGAAGTCGAGGCTGTCGATGAGGGCACGGTTGCCAAGCTCGTCGTTCCCGCCGGCACCGAGGGTGTCAAGGTCAACGCGCTGATCGCCGTTCTCGCCGCCGAAGGCGAGGATGCGGGCGCCGCGGCGAAAAGCGGTGGCGATGCCGCCGCACCGGCGAAAGCCGAGGCCAAACAGGACAAAGCGCCAGTCTCCCCACCTGTGGGGGAGATGTCGGCGAAGCCGACAGAGGGGGGCGCTGCCCCGCCTGCGGCTCAGCCTTTCGCGCCCGCCTCTGGCCTGCCGGCCCTCGCCCCCCCCTGGGGGGGGGGGCGCCCCCCGGCGGGCGCGCGGACCTTCGCCGCGCCG
>NZ_JAMYSA010000099.1:0-21525 GCF_040321735.1 Mesorhizobium sp. M0293 | reverse complement strand
GATTGCCGTCCGGCAGATAGCGCCCCAGGTCACCGGTCTTATACAGCCGATCGCCTTCCACAAAGGGGCTGGCGATGAACCGCTCCGCCGTCAGCTCGGGCCGGTTCAGGTAACCCCGCGCAACGCCCGCCCCGCCGATATAGAGCTCCCCCACCGCCCCGAACGGGACGGGCGCACCATGACCGTCCAGCAGATACACCCGCGTGTTCGCAATCGGACGCCCGATCGGGACAACTGACCCATCAAAGTCATCGGGACAACTCCAAACCGTCGCGCAGACTGTTGCTTCGGTCGGGCCATAGGCGTTGACGATAGATGCCGAGGCCAGACTTCGGACGAGTTCAGCTTTCGGCAGTTCGCCAGCAAGAATGAGAACTTGCGATGCCAAACATCCCGGATCCCTGCTTGCCTGAAGCAAGGCTGGGGGTAATGTCGCATGGGTTATGGCTTCGCTTCGCAGGTAATCCGATAGCTTGTTACTCGCCTGGCGGAGCTCGTCCGCAGGCAAGTGTAATGCGGCGCCTGAGCCAAACGCCATGACAAGCTCCCAAGCACTTGCATCAAAGCCGAAGGAGGCGAACTGCACAACACGGCTATTCGAACAGACGCCAAAAAGCCCGATCTGAGCCAACCCGAGATTGACCAGACTTCCATGCTCGACCATGACGCCCTTTGGGGTTCCGGTGGAGCCTGAGGTGTAGATGACATAGGCGAGATGGCGCGCGGTCAGGCCAATGGCGCGCGGCTCGGGATCGCAGGCGGGCAATTCGGCCCAGGCTGGTGTCGCCGTCTCCAGATCGACCACGCTCACATCGGCCAGCGCCTCGGCGCCGAGCGCAGCGCGGCCGGCCGCGTCGCAAAGCAGCAGCTTGGGTGCGGCATCATCGAGAACCTGCCGCAACCGCACCGACGGATAGGCCGGATCGAGCGGCAGATAGGCGCCGCCGGCCTTGAGGATCGCCAGCACACCAAGCACCATCGCCGGGCTGCGCTCCAGGCAGATCGCCACCGGCTGATCCGGCTTTACACCCAAGGCGATCAGATGGTGGGCCAGCCGGTTGGCCTGGGCATTGAGCTCGCCATAGCTCAGGCGCTCGTCCTCATGGACCACCGCCACCGCCTCCGGCGCCTGGCGCACCTGCGCCTCGAACAGCTCATGGATGCACCGCTCCGAAGGATAGGCCGCCGCCGTCCGGTTCAACTCCTCCAACAGGTAGGTGCGCTCGTCAGCCGGCAGGATGTCCAGATCGCGCACTGGCCGGCCTGCATCGGCCAGCACACTATGCAACAATGTTTGTAAGTGCTGCGTCATGCGGTCGATCTGCTCCGGTGCCAATCGACTTGCATCAAAATGCCATCGAAAGCTCCCATCCAGAGCGCAAAGCTCGAATGTCAGCAAATCACCGGATAGGGTTGTCTCAGAACTCGCGTTCGAAGCTAGATCGCCAGCGGCAGAACAGCTATCTGCTGTAATCGTGATGCCAATCGGCCAGGGCCGGTGCGACCGTAGCGCCTCCACACCTCGCACTGTCCGGCAGCGCGCGATAAGATCCCGGGCAAAGCTAGCGTGCGCCCTCAGCTGAGCGCATTCGCCCGCCACAGCTTTGCGCATTTCCTCAAAATCATGTGCAAGATCAATGGTAACTTCCATCGGCACGACAGAGGCGATAAGCACCTCCACCGCTTTCAAACCGGCTCGCAGTCCATCCGGCGCCGGCGTCCATCCCAGTTGAAGCTCTGTTTCTCCCGTGATGCGGGCGAGATAGATCAGCCAAGCCGTTACCAAGTATTCCGTGCGATCATTTGGCGACAGCTTAGCCAACGCACTTGCAATGAACCACGAACTCGACTGCCGTTTGGGCGGCGCCCCAGCTACGCACGACGACAGGAAAGGAAACTGCAATATTCTAAGCTGCTCAAGCCGCTGTCGCCAAAAATCCTCTGAAGGCGCCAGCAATTCATGGGCGGCAGTTATGCTCTGCGCCTGTTCATCGCTCAAAATTGGCAGGCGATCACCTTCATTCAGATTGGAATGCCTGGCGAGGTCTCGCGCGTCCAGCGCCTGACCATCGGAGCTGCCAAAGCAAACCTCAACATCCTGCGTACCCGTCGCCACCCGCCAGTGGCTGGAGTGGATTTCAAGCAGGCAACCTGCCGGAATGCCCGAGCGTCGAGGCAACACCTCCAGGCGTCTGACTGTGACAACCTCATCGCCTACGAGCGTCTTGGGCAGACACAATGGATTGGGATGATACGGGCCAAAGTCTAGGGCACGCGTCATCGCTGACAGGTCTTGCGCGGATCGATCCCATCGCAGACAGCCTGCCGCATCTGGGCGTCGACGTCTTGGAAAATAGCTTCTGTTCACCAGCGCTTGCGGATAGGCGGTAAGCTCTCCCTTCGCCAAACCAGTTAGAAGCTCGCGGAATCCCTCGACAGCGGCCTCATAACATTTGAGGTTCAGGGTCAGTGCCGTATCGGTGGGCGCAATCAGCACTTGGCGATGGACCACGACGTCACCCGTATCAACACCATCATCGATACGATGCCACGTGATGGCATACTCGCTCTCCTGGGCCAGCAGCGCCCAGGACGTCGCGTGAGTTCCTGCATACCGTGGCAGTGGACCGTCGTGGAAATTGAAAGCACCTTGTCGGGCTCGCCCAAACACGCCCGGTGGCAATATAAGCGGATTGGCAACGGAGAAAATCCAATCCACCGGCTCCGCGTTCAGAAGAGAGCAGAGCTCGTCAACACTCGCAATACACGGGATATTGGCGCGAGCCGCCCAATCCGCGAATATAGCGTCGCCACATAGCACTGCGCGAATGTCGTGGCCCACCTCCATTGCCAGCTGCGCGCAGCTGATAGCAAGCGTACCATTGCCAACAAAGACGCTGGAGGAGATTGATCGCGCTGCAGGTTGTGGCCTATCCCGATCGCCTGGTTCGCAAGCGCTTGCGCGCTCCGGTGAAGAGTGAGGTGCCATCTTCATCCCTCGGCCAGTCCATCCACTAAGCTGGGCAGTTCCCGCCCCAACCGGCGCGCCACATAGCGGCCTAAACCTGTCACACTGGTTCGGATTTGCTCGGGAGTAACCGCGCTGAATGCTAATCGAATCCGGCAGTCTTGAGAGTTATCCAACGCAAAGAAGCTCATCGGCATAACAATGACATTGTCACACCTTGCACACTCGTCCGCGCTGTCCGCGCCAAACCGGAAAGGAAGATCAAGAGACAGGAAAAAGCCGCCAGAGGGTCGATTCCATCGAATCTGCTCGGGGAAAGGCGAAAACACACTGTCCAGCTGACGCACCATGACGTCGCGATTTGTACGATACCAATCCAGCGCGGGGCGAATCCAGCCACGCAAGCTTACTGCCTGCTCGATCAAGAGTCCCGCCACAATCGCTTGTGTAATATGGCTTGTATTGAGGGTAATGAAACTCTTGAGCTGGACCAGGTTTTCCCAAAGTGCCCGGCAAGCGCGCGCGTCTCCAAATATTGTATCGGGCAGTGTCGCAGCTCCCACGCGGAGAGCTGGGCTCAAGGTCTTGGAGAATGTGGACAGGTAAATAACACTTCCTGCCCCATCCAAAGCGGCCATCGGAGGGATCTCATCACCTTCATACCGAAATAGCCGATACGGATTGTCCTCCAGAACGATGATCCGATTTCTTGCGCACACTTGAAGGATATCGCATCGTGAGGCCTTATCGAGGACGCGCCCGGTCGGATTGTCAAAATCGGGAATGAGGTATAGAGCGCGGGCCCTCCGACCACTCTGGCGCAATTGTAGGACGGCGAGTTCGACTGCCTCTGCAACGCAAGGCACTGAGTTGCACAATGCTGTAACGGCGACCCTTGCGGCCTTAGCTGCACCGGTCGCACCAATATACGTGGGATTGCAGACTAGGAGCACATCGGCAGCTTCAGGGCACAGCGCCGGGAGGCAGAGTGCGAGCGCTTCCTGGCATCCTGAGGTGATCAGTACGCGATCCGCCCTCGCGGGAACCCCCTCATCAGACCGGACCTGTTGCGCAACGAGCTCGCCGATAATGCCGGCGGTTCGTCCATACTGCAGCAAGTGCGACAATAATCGCCCGCCCCCGTGACCGCCAGCTGAATAGCGTTCATATACCACTAGTGCATTCAACAGCACCTGGGGGTCGAGCTTGTCGAAGAACCGCTCACTCGGTCTGCCAGACGCCAGCGAGACTGCCGAGGGAAACGCACTCGAGACTTCGTTCAAAAAATTCATAACTGAACATTGCGATCTGTGATCCAACATCGAACCCTGCGTAGGACTATCGGCGAGCTGAGGACCACACCAGTCTCAGAGCGACGACATCATTGAGGCCCAAGGGCTCACGCATTTTCACGGTTTATTCGCCAGAATGATCAAGCTGATCAAAAAGGCACCCATCGTTTGATTGATGAATCCATCCTGCGCGCCTGAGTGCATGTCTTCGAAGCTGAGCCGCCTCTCAAAGCGAGAGGACTCGCACCCTATGAAGTTGGCAAACTGCGTCTACGCACACCTAGAGCTGACTGGATTTTTGGTAGTCATGAGACGATTTCTCCTCAACCGCGACCCAGATACACCATGACCGTGCAAGTGCCGTGCCAAAGGAAAATCACGCCAAAACAATTAAGTGGCGCTACTAAGATGACTAGTGTCCGACATTGTCGGACATTGGACGCAAGCATCTGAGGAAGGCTCGAGTTTGTCGCGCGCGTGCGGGTTGTCGGACAGGACGCTGCCAGGTTCAGGCCAGAAGCTCTAAAGGCGATACCGTGGCGATCCGGGCGGTGGAGGTACGCTGCGACTTCGCGATTGCTCAACGCGCGCCACGGCGAACAGAAACGGCCGAGGATAATCACCGCTGGATGAAAGTTCAGTGGCATGTATGGACGTATATGGACCCCGCCCGATTGCAACAGGTCGGCTAGATCAAGATCGTCGGTCACAACTGCTGACGTATATCCGGCTTCCTGATGCGGCTGGACAACGTCGTCGCCGCGAGCCCCGATGGATTTTCGCGGGCTTCCACCTCATCGGCCCCTAGACATTGGCCGAAAGCCGGTCCACACACCAGGTTCGGGAAGCGACGGAATGACCGTTTCACCATCTCCAACCATTTTGCTGCAATTGCTGGGGTGAGACCTCCTTCTGTTATTCCTTCGTTTGCCGCTTCGCCTTAAGCTGCTTTCACCGATGGTGCGTGCTCGTAGACTGTGCCGCCCGAGAGCATGGCCCACACGATCCTCGCATTCTTGTTGGCGAGCGCGACAGCCGCGACATTGGGATGCCGCCTTTGCCGCAACTTACTAAGCCAAAGGCTTCGAGGATCCTGCTGCCCGCTGCTTTGCCGAGCGCAGCGCGAGCGCCATGGATCATCAATGTGCGCAGATAGCGATCGCCGCGCTTGCTGATACCGAACAGGCGGGCTCGCCCTCCACTGGATCGTTGTTTCGGCACGAGACCGAGCCATGCCGCAAACTGGCGGCCGTTCTTGAAGCAAGTTCGATCACCTACGGCAGCGATCAAGGCTGTCGCGGTCACAGGGCCGATACCTTCGATCTTTCCAAGCCGCTGACATAGTTCGCTGTTGCGAAAGAGCTCCCGAACCCGCCGATCATAAGATGCAATGCGTTGGTCCAGTTCGGCCAACTCCGTTTGCACTTCTCGGATCAGCACCCGCACCAATTCATTGAGACCATCGTCGCTGCCCCCCGTAATTTCAGCAAGGGCCCGGCGCAGCCGTGGGATGTCGCGGGCAATGACCACTCCATGCTCGGCTAGAAGTCCACGAACCTGATTAACGAGCTTGACCCGATCTGCAACCAGACGGCTGCGAATGCGATGAACCGCTTGAATCGCCAATTGATCGGCTGATTTCGGCGGAACAAAACGCATCGTCGGGCGGCCTACGGCTTCGCAAATCGCTTCAGCGTCATTCCGATCGTTCTTGTTGGACTTGACGTATGGCGTCACGAACTGAGGGCTGATCAGCCGAACCTCATGGCCGAGATCAGAAAGCACCCTTGCCCAATAATGCGCTCCGTTCGAGGCTTCCATGCCGACCAGACATCGTGGCAGATTGGCGAAGAAGGGGGCTACCGCATCGCGGCGTAGCGTTTTGCGCACGACAACTTTCCCGTGGCAGTCGACACCGTGAACCTCGAAGACGTATTTCGCTAGTGGATTGATCGAGACAAAGGAGTCCCGCAGGGATTCCATCCTGGAGCGTGGCATGCGAGGCTGCCGGGATGCGCACAGGTATCGGCATCGACGTAACGGCATCGGATAGGACGCGGCTTGAGGCGATCATTTTGGCGCGAAGTTCGCCCCAGAAGCATGTCTGGCGTGCGCGGATCATCCTGCTGACCGCCGATGGTCTGGGCACCGTGGCGATCATGACGGCGACGACCAAATCCAAGACCTGTGTATGGCGCTGGCAGGAGCGTTTCATGGCCGAAGGTGTCGATGGCCTGCTGCGCGACAAGACTCGGCCGCCTGGCATTGCGCCTCTGAAGCCGGGGGTGGTCGACAAGGTCGTGGCGCTGACGCTGGAGCCGCCCGATCACGAAGCGACGAACTGGACCGTCCGTGCAATGGCCAAAGCGGTCGGCATCGCGGCGTCTTCGGTTGTGAAGATCTGGCACGACCACGGTCTTGCGCCACATCGCTGGCGTCGCTTCAAGCTGTCCAATGACAAGGCCTTCGCCGAAAAGCTGCACGACGTGGTTGGGCTCTACGTCTCCCCACCCGCCCATGCCATCGTTCTGTCGGTCGACGAGAAAAGCCAGATCCAGGCGCTTGACCGCACCCAGCCGGGGCTGCCCCTGAAGCCTGGCCGTGGCGGCACGATGACGCACGACTACAAGCGCCACGGCACCACCACCCTGTTTGCCGCGCTCAACGTGCTTGATGGCTCGGTCATCGGGCGCAACATGCAGCGCCACAGGCACCAGGAGTTCATCCGCTTCCTCAACGCAGTCGAGGCCGAACTCCCGGCCACCAAGGCCGTCCACGTCATTCTCGACAACTACGCCACCCACAAGCAGCCCAAGGTCCGCGCCTGGCTGGCCAGACACCCACGATGGACCTTCCATTTCGTGCCAACATCGTGCTCCTGGCTCAACGCCGTCGAGGGCTTCTTCGCCAAACTCACGCGCCGCCGCCTGAAATACGGCGTCTTCCACTCCGTCGTCGATCTCCAGGCCGCCATCAACCGCTTCATCACGGAGCACAACCAAGAGCCGAGGCCCTTCATCTGGAAGGCCGATCCCGACGAAATCATCGCTGCCGTCAGGCGCGGGCACCAAACGTTGGAATCAATCCACTAGATCCAGGCCTATTCGAACGATCTGCATGACATCCTCCTTCGTTGCAGTTGGCGTTCGAGATTTCACCTCGCCTGGAGGGCGGGGTCCATACCATTGGCCTCCGCAGGCAAGGGCTTTCTGACGTTGCTGCCAGATTGGTCGGGTGCAGGCATGTATTCGGCCTTTGAGTGCGGCCTATTGTTGCCGCTGGCCCTGATGAAGTCCGCTGATCGGATCCCAGAAAGGTCAACGCGCTTTTAAGCGGCACCCACTGAGCGGGTTTGTCCGATCCCGGCTCGACCGTCCGTCATCACACCATCAGCGCCTCACCAATCTCGGCAATCCTTCTCGACTGCTCAAACGGCGGCCGAAGCCTCAAAGCGTCGTCCGGACATCATTAGCGCCCAAACGACCCGCGCCATTTTGTTCGCCAGGGCGACGGCGACGACGTTGTATGGCTTCTTCATCAGAAGATCGGCCGCCCAGCGAGTTGATGGCGCTTTTCCTGTTCGGCTGAAGCGGCGTACGGCATGGGCACCGACCACGAGAAGGCGGCGGAGATAAGGATCGCCCTGCTTGCTAATCCTGCCGAGACGGTCCTTGCCGCCCGATGAGTTCTGCCGCGGCACCAGACCTATCCAGGCCGCCAGCTGCCGGCCGGATTTGAAGAGCGCTACGTCTGTCACGGTTGCGGCGATAGCGCTTGCAGTGATCGGGCCGATTCCCGGAACTGTCTCCAGGCGTCGGCTCAGTTCATTCGAGCGATGCCAGGCATGAATCTGGCGATCCATCTCGCTGACCTTCTCGTGCACTTCCCGCAATTGCCCGATCAGCGGAAGAAGCGCCGACTGCGCAAGCGGCGAGATGAGATCGTGATCATCATCTTCAACCAACGCGATCAGCATTCCGACGCCAGCAACACCCTGGCGGGTCACGATGCCGAACTCCGCCAGGTGGCCGCGCAAGGCGTTCACCAGCATTGTCCGTTGCCGGATCAAGAGCTCGCGGACCCGATGCAGCATCAGTACGCTCTGTTGCTCCTCGCTCTTCACCGGAACGAAGCGCATCGTCGGCCGGGCCACACCGCCTCGCAGATCGCCTCGGCATCCGTCGCATCATTCTTCTGCCGCTTCACTTTACATATGGCTTGACGTAGGATGCAGGCATCAGCCGAACGTCGTGACCCAGTGACATAAGAACCCGAGCCCAGTGGTGCCCCGTCGCGCAAGCCTCGATGCCGATTAGGCACGGCGGCAATGCTTTGAAGAACCCAGCGACATCATCGCGGCGAAGCTTGCGACGGACAACGACAGCATCAGCGCCATTGACCCCGTGGACCTGAAACACCTGCTTGGCGATACCAGACCAATTGTGGTAATCTTCTCCATGGACGGCTCTCCCTCATGTGACTTTCGACAGCCACACTTTGGCACATTGCGATGCCGGGAGCGGAGGCCGTCCATCACATCAGGTCACCGTGCCTGGCGCAGATCAGGTGACGCTTTCCTTTTCGTCCAGTTCGTTCGCCTCGACCTGTTCGGCTTCTTTAAGCCCGAGGAGAAGCTGATCTTCAGTAAGTGTTTCGGCGCGTCGGCCCGCTGGCGCTGCAATCCTCTGATGATCTGGCGCAGATAGGCATTTTCCGCTTCGCGCGAAAGCACCATCGCTTTGAGCGCATTCAGGTCACTCGGGGCGCAGGTGCAGGCGGCACGGCCGGTCCAGTCCGCGAGTGTCAAACGGTCGAGAGCGATGTCTCGCCGCTTGCAGATTTTTGGCAGTCTGTAGAGAGTGAGGTGATCGGCGCATTTGGAGACGGCGACTAGGCTACGATCGCTTTTGTCGGAATGCCACCTTCGATCAGTCTTGCGGGACCCTGGTAGGCCGGCGGGCGCGCCTGAAGTCGGATCACCAGCATCGCTATAGAAACCGAGGGGACCACACCTCTTCGATCAGTATTTTCCAGCCTGCTCAAGTTGCTCGAAAAGCTCTTGTACGTTGTTTTCAAGAAATGCTTCCTCTCCGTTCCGATGGATGAGTTCAAAGCTTATCCCCGTATTAGGGCATCGAGAAGAGAATGCTTGTGTTAGGCCAGGTCCCTCAATAATGGTCGTGTCGAACGACAATCCCCGCGCTCTAAGCGTATTGACCGCCGCCGACACATCGTCGACAGCTAATGCAACATGAGCTAGACCTACCCCGTAATTTTGGACAAGTTGAGACACCTGCGACTCTGGCTCTGTGCCTTGGCAAAGTACAAAGCACATGTCGTTCCGAACCATGTCCGCACACACCATCCCAGTCTTCTTACCCTTTATATGCAAACGCCGCCTAAGCTTAAAGCCAAGGACATCTTGAAACAGGTGGATAGCGTCATCTAGTTTATGAACCGCCAAAGCTATGTGATCAATGCTGTGTAATCGAGGGTCATGATGGCCATTTGCCTCGATAGATACTTTCAGAGAGCCATCAGACGGCGAACCCACGGGATAAGTCATTTTTTTGAGTCCTTCTGTTTAGGTGACGCAGCCAATTTAATGATCAAGCCATAAGCTTGCTAACAGCCTGATTACACATGAGTAGCCTCGCGTACGGGAATGGTCCATTTTTGCGTGGTCGTGGGACAATTTCTGCTCAGTGTGAGCGCGTTTGTCGATGACTTGCATTTAACATGCCAACGGAAAAAACAGGCGCTGGCGTCTGGAGCGGTTTCGCCGCTGACAGGGGGCAGGTCAAGCCGGTCAGGTTCACGCGCTTTGAAGCGGTGGGATCCCGATCGTCTGGTCAGGATCATGCGCGCGGAGCGCAAGGCATGATCGCCTCAGGAGTTGTCGTTTACGTGTCGTGCCACCAGATCCGGAGAGCATGAGGAACTGTGGGGCGGTTGGTGGCGGAGGCTCTCTGAACGGGCCGGAACGGATGCGGTGCTTCTTGATCTTGTTGTATAAGGTTTTGCGGGTAATGCCGAGCGCGGCGGCAGCTTTGCCGCGGTGAAGCTTGTTCCGGCGCAACGCGTCGATGACCCATTCTCTCTCCGAAAGGGTCGTGGTCCCTTTGGTTGCCGGTTTGGCTCCAAGAACCGGAAGGACCCGTTCCGCCGTGATAATGTCTGCAGCCGCTCGAACAGCCGCCGCGAACCGAACCGAGACAGGGTTTTGGTGGTCAGCGAGCCGGACATGGCATCGTCATCGAGCAGTCTTTTGACCACCTCCCCCGCCCCCTTGGCGCGCAACTTTGGCATCACCGCAGCAAGCGGCTCGGCGCGCTGCGAAAGTTCTGCGGCCAGCCGCAAGGCATCATCCGCGCCCTGGGCCAGCGCCAGGCACGCCGCCCTTTCAAATTCTTTTTGCTCCCCCGGCCGAATCCGCTTGGCGCGACCGTCACCGGTTCGGAAGGCTAGAGCAAAAGCCTGGGCCATCAGCAGCGGCACCGGCCGCGGCCAGCGCAGCTTTTGCGCCAGAACCAGATCGGCGCACCACCACGCCAGCAATTCCGCTCCCGGCGACAGGGCAACAACACGGCTGGCGGCTGCCGCAGCTGTAAACGGCGCCGGCCGGCCGGCGCGCATCACATCGTCAATCGCACCCGGGAGATCGGCAAAACCGTCATCCCAGCGCAGCCCGAACTGATCGACCTTCAGCCAGCCTCGCGACGTCGATCGCCGGCGGCCGCGATGCCAGCTGCCGCCACGCAGCCAAAATGTTCCCGGCGGGGCCGGGATCGCCGTCAGCAGGACGCAGATACCAGGCATTGCGTAGCGCGGCCGCATCCTCGGAGCGGCCGGCTAGGCGCACGGCGGCAACGGCGCATTTCAAGGCAAGCCGCTGCCGCCAAACGCCGGCCCAGGCAGGCTGCGCGCGGGCGAGTGTGTCGAGGACACCCAGGGCGGCGCCGGCCTGGAAGGCGGCGTCGGCGTCGCTCGGCCCGCCGCCGGCGGCAAGCGCCCAGGCCGGGACGGTCGGCGGCGAGGCGGGACTGGCGGTCGCGGGATCGAGGTGAATCATGATTTCGAGGGTAAAGCGCCGGTGCGCTTTGCGCTAGAATTTTCGCGCCAAAACGCACAGCCTGTCGGCGTGATAAAACGAACGATAATGTTGCCTTATCGTTTGTTTTGTCCTTACGTTTGAAATGGCCGTTGTCGCCCGCGTTTCAACGGTCGCAGGAGAGTGTCAGCGACCTCTTTGAAGACTGGTGGTCATTAAAGGAGGGTGGACGATCACGGTGCACGGGCATATCTGCCACAGACGCTTTCAACCCTGCGGGCGCAAGTCTATCACCGGCCGGTAGAAGATCACACGCACCGACGGAACAAGCTGGTTGAGGTAATCGAAATCCCGAACATTGCCGGTCAGGACCGTCGCGCCCAGCAGACCGGCCTGGTGAAAGATCAGCGCATCGTTGAGGAAGCGGCGTTCATGCCCCTCCCCTTTCGGCAGACGGCTCAGCCGGAACAGCAGGCCGGCAAGCATGCCGGCGCGTCCCCAGGCGGTGGCGTCGGGTGCATGCAGCCGGTGCACTGGAATGTCTTCAATCGTGCCTGCAACCACTTTCAGGACCGACTTCGTCGTTAGATGCCCCGGATCGAGCCGGCCAAACAAATGGCTGAGCTCGGCAACGCATACGGCCGAGTGCTGACAGAGCCGATAGGTCAGAAGGTCATCGACCACTTCCGGCGTGCGTCCCTGCAGGACATTCAGATAGACACTAGTGTCGAGAAGCAATGCACCGCCGACAGGCGGCTGGTCCGCTGCCCAGGACAGAGCGGAATCCGGCCGCCGTTCCAGCCCCCCAGCACGCCGCTGTGGTTTGAGGGAACGCAGTGCGCTCCCGAGATCAAACGCCAAGATCAATGTCCGCGGAGATGCTGCCCTTGCGGCGGACGAGCCGGGCGCCAAAATCGTCCTCGAGGGCTAGCCGCGACAAGGCGAGCTCCAGCAGTTCGGTGTCGGAACTCACATGAGCGCGCTTCTTTGCCGCCTCGATCAATTCCGATGGTACCCTGCCCGACAGGCGTGTGTTCTTGGCCGCGCCGAGAAGGCCGACCGCCCTCGCCTGCTCAAGCACCAGACGGTTCCGGGTGTGGGCGATTCGCTCCTCGCTTTCGGCTGCCGTTGCGCCACGTATGCTCATCCTGGATTCTCCTCTGTTGAACGAAACATAAAGGATGTTGAACATGAAAGCAAGGATCGGCACTGAGAAAGAAGGCCCTAAGTCCTAAGAGGGTCATCACTGGATCGGACATGGCACGTCACCCAATGATGCGATAACCGGAACCAGCCGGTTGCCCGTACGCGACCGGATGCAAATCTCGGGAGCTATTGGTCAAGCACCTCGCGGTGGACAATTGGCGCTTTGGTCGCACGTTGGGGCTCTCAGAATCGCACCACTGTGACATTCAAATGATCGAGAGTTTCGATGGGCAGTCCCCGTAATTTCATGACGCCCATCGACGCGGTCGACACCAGCGACCTGCCTGACATTGTCGACGTCGTCATGGAAATGGGGCACCCGGATGAGGCTCCCTCCCCTCCCACGCAGGTCCTCGACTCGCGACAAGCATCACTGCCTGTGCATCTCGAAAAGCTGGCCGACCGCGCGCGCGATTACGTCGAGGCGGCGAGTTCGGCAAACACCCGTCGCGCGGTGCCGGCGCCAGGCGTTTGATCCGCTGCCGCCAGATCCACAAGTCGTCGGCCTCTACATCACGGCCCAGGCCTCAGGATCGGAACGGGACAAAAAGTCTGTGTCGACCATTGAGCGCCGCCTGTCGTCGCTGACCTGGAACTATACGCAACGCGGTCAACCGCTCGACCGGAAGGACCGGCATATCGCAACCGTGCTCGCCGGTATCCGCAATAAACACACCTCCCCTCCCCGTCAAAAGGAAGCCATCCTGCGCGACGATCTTGTCGCCATGCTGGAAACGCTCGATCGTGGCACGCTGCGCGGTCTGCGCGGCCGCGCCATGTTGCTTTTGGCTTTGCCGGCGGCTTGCGCCGCTCCGAAATCGTGGGCCTCGATGTTGCGCGCGATCAAACCGAGGACGGCTGCGGCTGGATTGAATTTTTCCTGGACAAGGGCATGCTGGTTACGCTGCGAGGCAAGACCGGCTGGCGCGAGGTCGAGATTGGCCGCGGCTCGTCCGATGCCACCTGCCCGGTCGTCGCCCTGCAGACCTGGCTGAAGCTGGCCCGCATCGCGCACGGCCCCCTCTTCCGCCGCGTCACGGGGCAGGGCAAAGCTGTGGGGGCCGAGCGGCTCAACGATCAGGAGGTGGCGCGGCTGGTCAAACGCGCGGCCTTGGCCGCCGGCGTGCGCGGTGATCTTTCCGAGGGCGAGCGCGGCCAAAAGTTTTCGGGCCACTCGCTGCGTGCCGGCCTCGCGTCCTCTGCCGAGGTTGACGAGCGCTACGTGCAGAAGCAGCTTGGTCACGCCTCGGCAGAGATGACACGCAAATACCAGCGCCGGCGCGATCGCTTCCGCCTCAATCTAACTAAGGCGTCAGGATTGTAGAGTGCGGTACGCCCCCCAGCCGCGGGTGACTCCGGATGCGCCGATCCACCCCGGCGCCACAGATCCAACGCTCAAGTTGATGGGTTTCTAAGGTTTATTGGAGCGGCGTAAGGCCTCCAGCTTGAAGAGCTGTTCCCAGCTGGGAACTCAAAGTACGGGTCGTGCGAGAAGTTTGCTTCTCATGAGTTCTCCAGGATCCTTCGCCGACACTTGGACTAGCCCCCGAGGGAAGTTGCCTGGCGGCTGCAGGAGCCTCTTGCTCGACGCTGGAGGAAAGTGCGCGTGGACAGGACGCCCACGTGCCAACGGTGCTGATTGCGGTCAAATCGCGTGGGACGCCTGGCGATAGATCCTAGCCGCTGAGTTGCCATTCACGAGGGTCGCTCGGCCCGGAAGGAATGCCTCGTTGCAGGGTAGGGGCCGTGGGGCGTCTAACTTGTCAGCCTGGGGGCGATCACCGAAGTGACATCGGAAGCGGCGCGGCATGGCTGCATCACAAACACAACCCATCGTCTCCGACCCAAAGGATGGTGACCCCCCTGGACTGCGAGCTCAGTGTCTCCTTCACAACGGGAATTTCGCCGCCGCGCCAATGTGGGGGGGAGGGGTGGATCTCTCCATGCGCCGAAACTTGCCTGCGCTTTTGTAAGGTCGTTGGCCGCCGTACGCGGAAGCCAGAGGGCATCCGGTACACCAACGTCGACTATCTACGAGAACAAAACGGGCAACGGGGCTCGCCCGTGCCCGATGCTGCGTGACCAACTTCATGGCTGTCGTTTTCAATGCCTGATGCGCGACTTTGACGGCACAGGGAAGCCAGCGATAACGAAAAGTTCCCAGCTGGGAACTGCCCTGTGTCCATTTGCTCGAATGCTCCGAATCGGGCATACCTCCAGTAACGGAAAAACCGCGTAATTCGAAAAGTTGGCGTAGTTGGCGTGGCGTTAACAGCTTGTTAACCACAGTCGCTATCAATAGGCGCTGGGTGCAAGAGGAGAATCTGGGTGACGCGGCATCTAAGTAGCCTTCAGTTCATGAATACCTTTTCGACGAAACTCGAGAAGGCACTCAACAATCTTTCGCTGGCTCAGTATCCTCCTGATGCGATTCGTACGATGCGCAAATTCACTTCGACGGAAGTGGCAGCATTGCTAGGAGTGACCGAAGCTTACATAAGGCAGGTCTCCTTGAAAGGGCAGGGACCTGAGCCAGAGACAACGACCACCGGAAAGCGCCTATATTCTGTGGAGCAGGTGCTGGACCTTCGGATGCACCTGGCGGAAAAGGCACGGAAGAAATGGATCAATCCTCGTCGTGTTAAAGGCGAGGATTGCCAGATCATCGCGATCACGAACTTTAAAGGGGGATCGTCCAAGACAGCGACCACTATTCACTTGGGTCATTGGTTGGCACTACGTGGATATCGCGTTCTAGCAGTCGACATGGATCCCCAGGCGTCGTTAACAAGTCTGCAAGGAGCGTTACCCGGATTTGACTACCGAGAAGGTGACACCCTTTACTCAGCGATTCGGTTTGATGATCCGGTGCCAACGGAAAAGATTATTCATCAGACGCACATCATCGGATTCGACGTCATCTGCGCCGGTCTTGAGCTGACAGAATTCGAGACGGCCGTCACCCTTGAAATGCGCAAGAGCGGTGGAACCAGTTTTCTGCTTCGAGTGTCACAGGCCCTCGAACAGATCGTCGACAACTACGACATCGTTCTTCTCGACTGTGCGCCGTCGCTCAATTTCCTGACACTTTCGTCGCTCACTGCCGCTACCGGAGTCCTAATCCCAGTTCCAGCGCACATGCTCGATGTCGACTCCACAGGGAAGTTTTTGGAGTTGGCCGCATCTTATATGCAAATCCTGGATGAGGCTGGTGCAGGCGCACGTTGGGATTTCGCCAAATTCCTCATCACAAAGTTTGAGGCCAACGACCACCCGCAAGCCAACATGCAGGCCCTAATGCGCCAAGTGTTTGGCGAGGATTTACTTCTGAATTCAGTCTCCAAATCCACTGCGGTTGCGGACGCTCTCACTTGGAAGCAGAGCCTCTATGAAGTGCAACGATCGAGGTTTTCGGCACCTAAAACTTATGATCGTGCAATCGAATCGATCAATGCCGCGAACGCGGAAATAGAAAGCCTCATCACAATGGCATGGAGGCGTGAACAGTGAGCCGTAAAGATTCTAAGGGCATGTTTGCTGCTGTTTTGGGGCAACTCGGGGAGGACAATTCGGAGGAGGGCGTCAGCCGCCGCACGTCATCGCCGCACCTGATGAAGGTGGCGGCTGGTGTTCGCCAAATGCAAGAGCGGAGCGATATCGCCGACAAGTTACTGAAGTCAGGCGAACAGATCATTGAACTCGATCCCGACAAAATACGGCCGTCGTCTATCACCGATCGATATGATGACGCCTACGAGATTTCCGCCATTGCTGAGATCACTGAATCCATGCGGGAGCGCGGTCAGATTGTGCCTGGATTGGTTCGGCCAGTGCAAGGCAAGGATGGCGAGTTTCAAATCGTCTATGGTCGCAGAAGATTAGCGGCAGCTAAGCAGCTTGGGATCGGATTCAAAGCGGCCGTCCGCGAGTTAACTGATGAACAAGCAGTCATTTTCCAAGGCGAAGAAAACACCGCTCGAGAGGATCTTTCATACATTGAAAAGTGCGCTTTTGCGCTTGCGCAGCAGGAAGCGGGATATAAACGGGACATCATCTGCGCTTCGCTGTCGACAGGAAAATCGCATGTCTCCGAGATGATCAAAATCGCCTCATCGGTCGACAAGAAGATACTGCAATCGATTGGTAAAGCTCCCGGGATTGGTCGAGGACGATGGCAGGAATTCTCGAACCGCTATTCCATAGACGGCTCACTCGCAAAAGCTTTCGATCTTATCCGCAAAAACAAATTCCGCGAGGCAACTTCCGACGACAGATTCATTATTCTGCTTGAGACGCTTCCATCGGATCATAATGCGATCAAAGAACCTGCGGGTCCGGCCAAGCCATCAAAGCCCAAGATTGCTATGAAATCCTGGGCTGCTCCAGACAAAACAGTCAGCGTCAGCCTCAAAGACAACGGAAAAACCACCATGATTGCCGTGGGAGAGGCTGAAGGATCGCGTTTCGCAGCGTTTATCGCCGGACAACTGGACGACCTGTTTGAGGCCTTTCGGAAGTCCATCACGAAACAAGGAGTCTGAAACCGCAAAAGAAAAAGGCCCCCGAACGGCAAGCCGTGGAAGCCTCTCTCTGAACTAAGCACTCTGAGAATCGCATCTCCACGAATCACTGTCAAGAGTCATTGGCGTCGTTTTGGCGAGCAGGTTTCTTTTGCCTAATCGAGGGTGAAAGAAAATGGAGACGAATATTGCAACGACGCCCTTTGGGCGGCGACCGATGACGCTTGGCATGATTTCAAGCCAAGTCACCGCAAGGGCGGTGCCGAGGGACGCGACCGTCCACAAATGGCATGTCTTCCAAGATATCAAGGACGCCAGGATCGCTCTGGGCGCCACCGATCGCGCTCTGGCTATTCTCGACGCGCTGTTGTCGTTCCATCCGGACACGGCGCTTTATGGCGACAGCGAACTGGTTGTATGGCCATCCAACGAGCAGCTGATCCGCCGCGCCAACGGAATGCCCCCAACGACGTTACGGCGGCACCTGGCCGTTCTGGTCGAGTGCGGCTTGATCATCCGTCGGGACAGCCCAAACGGCAAGCGCTTCGCCCGGAAGGGTCAGGGGGGCGAGATCGAGCAGGCCTATGGCTTTGACATCTCGCCGATCGTGGCGCGCGCTGAGGAGTTCAAGAATCTTTCGGAAGCGGTCAGATCTGAGAAGAAGGCCTTTCGTCTCGTTAAGGAGCGGCTAACCATATGCCGCCGTGACATCGTCAAGATGATCGACGCCGGGATTGAGGAAGGCGTGCCGGCGAACTGGGGCAGGGTCCAGCAGGCCTACCAGGCGATTGTCGGCCAGATACCACGCACCGCAACCAGACACACCCTCGAGGCGATTGCCGAGGAGCTTGAAGGCCTTTGGACTGAAGTGCGTGAGGCATTGGAATCATTTCTAAAAACACGGAAAGTGGACGCCAATGAGTCCCGAAATGGGCGCCACATACAGAATTCAAAACCAGACTCTAAATTTGAATCTGAAAGCGGCTCAGGAGATAAAGATGAAGCGGGCGGCAACGTTGCGGACACCGACAACGTACGGAGTCTACCGAAACGCGAACTGCCGCTAGGGATCGTGCTGGATGCCTGCCCGAACATGCTTTGGCTGGTGAAGGGCGGCGGCGGAATCCGTAACTGGCGTGAATTTCTGGCCGCGGCCGAGGTTGCCCGACCGTCCATGGGCGTCAGCCCGAGCGCCTGGGAGGAGGCGCGAACGGCAATGGGTGAGCAGCAGGCGGCGATTACCATTGCCGCGATCTACCAGCGGCAGGACCAGATCAACAGCGCCGGCGGCTATTTGCGCAGCCTGACAGATAGAGCAAAGGTCGGAAAGTTCTCGGTCTGGCCGATGGTGATGGCCTTGTTGCGGGCAAAGCTTGACACGTCGAAAGCTACCGGAAACGGAGCTGAAGCTGCTGCCGTCGATTTGGAGACGGCAGGCAAGATTGTGCGCACCGAATCCCGGCTGGAAATCAGCGATGCGTTGCGCCGCAGCCTCGACAAGCCGAGGCGCGGATCATGATCAGCCGGCGGGTTTCGATCCGCACTAGGACATGGACGGTGGCTGCAGCGCTTGTCGGGACGAGCGTCTTATGAGAGCATCGAAGGCATGAAAAACGAACAGGACCCGGAACCGACGCCCGATGAAACCGCCGGGATGGTCTGGTGGAATTCGCTTACCGAATCCGATCGTGCGGCTTGGCTGGCGCGGGCCGGCAGCGCTGTTCCAGCTGACGCCTGGGCCGTGTACAAGCGGCTCGGGAAAGTTGAGCGTCAGCCACGGACCGTAAACTGAGGACTGTTCTGCAGCGGGATGACGGTCAGCTCGCGGATAGTTCGGCGACGAGTCCAAGCCGGCGGGCTCGATCGAGCAGGTTCTTGACTGAGGAGGCAGACCATTTTGCGCTTCCTCGTGGGGTTCGCTCATGCAGACGCTCGAGCTGGCCCGCGATGTCGCGGAGCGACAGGTCTGGGTTAGACTGCGAAATCCCTGCCACAAGAGTCATCAGGCGATCTTCGGGAGGCAGAGGAGACGCCCGCTTTAGCAGTGTGGATTCGGCCAGGTGCTCGGTGACGAGCCACCTCACTGCCCGCCGCAGTCGTTCAGGCGTCCACTCGAGGCCGCGCTGCTTCAGGACCCGAGCGATATCGTCCCAGTTGTGGTCTGGTCGCATCCGGCGGACCGTCGGAAGCCACTGGTTCATCGTTGATTGTAGCCGTCGGCCATAGGCTGCCTTTTGCACTGCTGTCATCTTCGCCAGGGCTTCGGGCCTGCGCTCCCGGATACCAGGATTGCCTGGCAGTCGCCCCTTGGATCGTGCAGCGATGATGCCGGCCTTGGTTCGCTCCGAAATCAGCGCACGCTCGAGTTGGGCAACGGCGCCGAGTACCTGTAGCGAAAACATGCCCTGTGGCGTCGACGTGTCGATTGGATCTCGCAGAGATCGGAAATGCGCGCCCTTCTCAGCCAGATCCTCGATCACCTGAAGAAGATGGCTGACCGAGCGCGCAAGGCGATCGAGACGCACGACGACCAGGACGTCGCCGGCGCCGATGTCGCTCATCAACCGCAGTAGGGCCGGGCGAGCTCTCGACGCACCGGATCCATGTTCCTGAACGACGACGTCGCAACCGGCCGATCGCAGCTCAATCTCCTGCGCTTCCGTCGCTTGTTCGTCCGTCGACACGCGCGCGTAGCCGACTTGCCGACCTCTTGGTCGTCCGGAGCGTCGATCTTGCGCCTCACGGGCCATTCGCGTCGTCATCTCAGCATAGAAAAGGGGCGTTTGTACAAACACCGAAGATATCAGCAAACGATCGTTTGTAAACGTCTTTAGGCGGCCTTTGCATCGGCCCTACCGCCTCGGTGAGCCTGAAAAGCACCGTTTTTCGGCCTCCTGAGCGTCCCAGGGCGTCGTGCTGTACAGTCCCGATATGAGGTCATTATCGATAGTGAAAACGTCGACAGAGAAAATCCCATGCAAGTCAACTTAAGTGCCGGATAGCTTGACTGTCGCGAATCAGGCATCATGAAAACAATGGCTTACGCGCTCGATAATCTACCGCTGGAAACCCTGATCGGGCCGGTCGCGAAGGCGACCGAGGTTTTGGCGCGTCTCGACGAGCGGCTGGCCCGCTCTCCCGTCCGCGACGGTTTTGTCGAGCGCCAGCATTTTGCCGACGCGGCTTCCGCGCTCTGGCTCGAGGGCGAACTCGTCCACCTCGAGGACCTCGTGCTGCACGACTCCCACATGGACATCCGCACCCCGACCCATGAGCTCACCCGCGCGCATGCGGTGCTGCGAACCCGACGGCGGATTTTTGCGCAAGAACCGGACTGGGCGCTCAGCCGCGACGGTTTTTTGGCGCTGGCCGGCCGGGGCGGCGCGACGCCGGCATCGGCGGGCCAAAAAAGCCGGGACGGGGAGGGGGCTGGAACTGCCTCTGTTGAAGCCGACGGTCGCGATGACGCTGAGGCCGACCGGCTGGCCGAAGAATTTGCCGAGATCGATGCCGTCCTGGCGCGCTCGTCAAAGATTCTGAGTGGCGCCGGCGTGCCGGCGAAAGCGGCGCGCCCGGACGACCGGCCGGAGCCGCAAAACGGCCTGATCTACGATCTCGACTGGAATGAGGAAGAACGGCTGGCCGAATGGCAGGCTGTGCTCGCGGAAACGCGCGAGCAACCAGTCGTCCTGCGCGCTGCGATCCTGCTCGAGGCCTGGTCGGACATCGAGGTGCTGCAGCATGCCACGTGGCTCGGGCCACTGTTCGTCGCCGCGCTGCTGCGGCAGGAAGGTCTCGCCGCCCACCATCTCGCCAGCCTGCATCTCGGCGCGAAAACCGTTCCGCGGGAGCGGAGGCGGGCGCGCAATCGCGGCGATCGGCTGCTCGCCTTGCTCGATGCCATTCACGACGCCGCGCTGGCTGGCCTGAAGGAGCACGATCGGCTGGTGCTGGCGAAAAACCAGTTGGAGCGGCGGCTGCGCGAGCGCCGTGCCAGCTCGAAGCTTCCAGACCTGGTCGAGCTGGTCCTTTCGCGTCCGCTCGTCTCGACCGGCATGATCCAGGAGCGGCTAAAGGTGACAAAACAGGGAGCGCTCAACCTGATCGGTGAGCTTGGTCTGCGCGAGATGACGGGCAGGGGAAGGTTTCGGGCATGGGGAGTGATCTGAAACGAGCATCGAAAGGTTGCCGCCCTTGTCGTGGGCTATGACAAGAGGCGAAGCTACTGATAGTGCAACATTATCGTTCATTGTGTTGACCGACAGGCTGTGCGTTTTAACGCGAAATCGATGGCGAAAAGCGCACGGCCACTTTACCCTCCAAAATCATGATTCGCCTTGATCCCGCGACTGCCAGCCGCGCCGCGCCGCCGACCGTGCCGGCCTGGGCGCTCACGCCCGCCCGCGACGTCAGCGACACAGACGCCGCCTTCCGGGCCGGCGCCGCCTTGGGCGCGCTCGACACGCTCGCCCGCGCGCAAGCCAGTTG
>NZ_JAMYSA010000098.1:0-21752 GCF_040321735.1 Mesorhizobium sp. M0293 | reverse complement strand
TTTCAAGGCAGGGTTCATCAGGGCGGTCGGGCGGCCATCGGGGGCCGTGGCCTCCGGCCCGGCCAGCGTCACCGGGAAACCGGCAGCGGCAAAACCGAGTGCCGCGATCAGTCCTGCCGGCCCCGTGCCAGCAACCAGTATCCGCGCGGTTTGCTCATGCTCCAAGATCGGCTTCCGGCTTGCAATGCGAGGCGGCCACCCGGCCTGCCATTCGATGAGCATATAGGGCAGATCATGCCGCTTGATCAACGCGGCGATTCGGCCCATTCGGATGTCATGACCGGCCAGCAGGACGACTTCAGCCATCTCGACCGCGCCGGCCGCGCCATGGCCACCATCGCGCGCAATCCTCGCGTCACGGTAAACGCCGCTGTCGGGGCTTGTATCCTGCTTGCCTGGCTATTCCTCGCCGCGATGGCAATCCGCGGCGCCGAAGGCGGGATTGCAGGCGTCAGTGCCCCCGGCGACACGATCCTGCGCTATCTGCCGCAACTCCCGCTGCCCGATTTCCTGGAACGGTTCTTCGCGCTCTGCCTGTCGCCGGCGCCGCTGGACGCAAGCCTGCAGGCGGGTGCGCTCGTTTTGATGTGGTTTCTGATGGCGATCGCGACGATGCTGCCTTCGGCCGCCCCGATGATCCGCACTTACTGCGAGATCGCCGATACGGCACGCATCAAGGGCGAGCCGGTCGTCCATCCGCTGGTGCTGGTCGCCGGCTACCTCAGCGTCTGGCTCGCCGCCTCGGTGATGTTCGCGGGGCTGACCTTGGCCACTCATGCGTTTGGTCCGCCCGGTGGGATGCTCGACCCTGTCGTCGGCATTGCGGGTGCGCTGGCGCTTCTGATTGCGGGCCTCTACCAGTTCAGCGGCTTGAAAGACGCCTGCCTGACACGGTGCAAGAACCCGTTCTCGATCCTTTTCGCGAACTGGAGCGCGAGGTCCGTCAGCATCTTCCGGCTTGGTGTCGCGCAAGGCATTTGGTGCCTCGGCTGCTGCTGGGCGCTGATGCTGGTGATGTTCGCCGTTGGCGTCATGAACATCTTCTGGATGGCGTTGATCGGGCTGTTCACCCTGATCGAAAAACAAACGGCGAGCAGGGTTCCAACCCGGCTCGCCGGTGCGATACTGCTTGTCTGGGCAGCCGCGCTGCTAGTAGTCTCGCTGTGAGTGGGGGAAAATCGATGGCAGATCAGAGCTGGGCAATGAAAGGAGAGCTCGTACTCTCCTGCAATTGCACGGTTTTTTGCCCTTGCGTGCTGTCGCTCGGCAATCATCCGCCGACCGAAGGCTATTGCCAGACCTGGGCTGGGTTCCGCATCGACCGCGGTCATTTCGGCGACGTCGATCTGTCCGGTCTCAATCTCGGGCTGGTCATGGAAATCCCCGGTTATATGAGCCGCGGCAACTGGACCGCCGGCCTGTTCATCGACCAGCGTGCCTCGGTCTATGCGGCCAAGGCGCTGACGAAAATCTTCACCGGCAAGGCAGGCGGAACCACCTCGCTGCTCTCCATCCTCGTCGGCAAATTCCTCGGCGTCGAGCAGGTGCCGATCACCTACGAGACGCGTGACAAGACACGTATCTTCCAGATACCGAAGATCATCGACGGGGCGGTGACACCCATCCCCGGCAAGGATCGCGACAAGGATACGGTGATCAGCAATTCGGAATACTGGATCGCGCCCGAGATCATCGTGGCCAGGTCCGACAAAAGCAAGATGCGGGCTTTCGGCCGCAACTGGAATTTTGCCGGGCGTTCGGCGGAAATCTGCAAGCTGGATTGGCGGGGCCCGTGAGCAAGAACACAACCGCACGGAAAGCCGCCAAAAAGATTACCGACCGGATTCCGCGGCCGAAGAAGAAAGTCACATGGCCGCAGGCGAGGGCGTTCTCCGTCCATCTCTTGACCGCGTCGGGCTCGTTCCTGGCCTTCCTGTCGCTGGTGGCGGCAAGCGAAGAGCGCTGGACGGCGATGTTCTGGTGGCTCGGGCTGGCGCTGTTCGTCGACGGCATCGATGGGCCGATCGCCAGAAAGCTCGAGGTCAAGGAGATCCTGCCGACATGGTCGGGCGAACTGCTCGACAACATCATCGACTACGTCACCTACGTCCTGATCCCGGCCTTCGCGCTTTATCAGCGCGGCTTCATGGGCGAGGGCCTGTCGTTCCTGTCGGCGGCGATCATCGTCGTCTCCAGCGCCATCTACTATGCCGACACCGGCATGAAGACGAAGGAGAATTTCTTCAAGGGATTCCCCGTGGTCTGGAACATGGTGGTGTTTACACTGTTCGTCATCGAGCCCGGACAATGGGTCTCGTTCGCGGTGGTGGTGATGGCCGGCATTCTGACCTTCGTCCCGATCAATTTCATCCATCCGGTGCGGGTGGTGCGGCTGCGGCGCATCAATCTTGCGATGACCCTTTTGTGGTGCGCTTTCGGCGCGCTTGCCCTGGCGCAAGCGGCCCTCGCTGCCTTCTACGATCAGATCGGCGTGCTGGGCGAGCAGGTCAGCACCTTCACCAAGATCGGTATCACCATCACGGGGCTTTACCTCGCTAGCATTGGTGGCATCATGCAGTTCTTTCCAAATCTCGGTGCCAAAAAGGCCTGATCAGCCAGAGGAAGCCTAGCCTATGTCCAAAGCGATCCGCATCCACGCCCATGGTGGCCCGGAAGTCCTGACCTATGAGGACGCCGACCCCGGCCAGCCGGGAGCAGGGCAGATCCTGATCCGGCACACGGCGATCGGCCTTAATTTTATCGATGTCTATCATCGCTCGGGCCTTTATCCGCCGCCCGGCGGGTTCCCGCTTGTCCCTGGCGGCGAAGCCACCGGCGTCGTGCTGGGAGTCGGCAAGGGCGTTGAGTGGCTGAAGCCGGGCGATCGCATCGCCTATGCCGTGACGACAGGGGCTTACGCGCGAGAGCGCGTCATTGACGCCAGCCGCGTCGTCAAGGTGCCGGATGGCATCAGCGACGAACAGGCCGCCGCGATGATGCTGAAGGGCATGACCGCGGAATATCTGCTGCGCCGGGCGTTCAAGGTGAAGGCCGGCGACACGATCCTGTTCCATGCCGCGGCGGGCGGTGTCGGATTGATCCTCGGCCAATGGGCCAAACATCTCGGCGCAACCGTCATCGGCACCGCCAGCTCGTCCGACAAGATCGAACTCGCCAAGGCGCACGGCTTCGACCATGTCATCAACTACAAGGAACAGGATTTCGTCGCCGGCGTTGCCGCCATCACCGGCGGCAGGAAATGCGACGTGGTCTACGATTCGGTCGGCAACGACACGTTTCCGGCCTCGCTCGACTGCCTGAGGCCGCTCGGCATGTTCGTCAGCTTCGGCCAGTCCTCGGGGCCGATCCCGCCGTTCAGCATGTCGCTGCTGGCGCAGAAGGGCTCGTTGTTCGCAACCCGGCCGACGCTGTTCGTCTACAATGCTAAACGCGAAGACCTCGAGGCCTCCGCCGCGGCCTTGTTCAAGGTCGTGCTCAGTGGCGCCGTCAAGATCAGGATCAACCAGCGCTATGCGCTCAAGGACGCCGGCAAGGCGCATTCCGACCTTGAGGGCCGCAGGACCACAGGGACGACCATTCTCATTCCCTAGGGACCGATTACAAACTCTACTCCGGCGGCCAAAACAGTCTCTTTGTCCGTTCTTCCTTGCTATCGCTTGAATTTCCGCTGAAATTCTTGAAGCTCTTTCAAGACGCGTGCCGCTTTCCGATGAGAGCCGGCCGCGCCTACCATGCTTGCGGGAACACAGAACATGTCTGGCTAGCCAGATGGGAGGCACTGTGAGTGCAAATCAGGACGGCACGAACCTGCTCGAGGTCCGTGGCCTCACCAAGATATTCGGCACGCTGACAGCGTGCGATCATATCGATCTCGACATCGCCAGGGGTGAAATCCACGCTTTGCTCGGCGAAAACGGCGCCGGCAAATCGACGCTGGTCAAGATGCTGTTCGGCTCGCTGGAGCCCAATTCCGGCGAGATTTTCTGGAACGGCCAGGCGGTCAGGATTTCCAGCCCCGGAGTCGCGAAAAAACTCGGCATCGGCATGGTGTTCCAGCATTTTTCGCTGTTCGAAGCGCGGACCGCGGCCGAAAACATCGCGCTGTCGCTGGATGACGGCTCGCCGATCAGCAGCATCGCGGCAAAGGCGAGGGCGCTTTCCTTCAGCTATGGCCTGCCGCTCGACCCTGAATCGCTCGTCGGCGACCTGTCGGTGGGCGAGCGCCAGCGTATCGAGATCATCCGCTGCCTGCTGCAAACGCCGCAGCTCATCATCCTTGACGAGCCGACTTCGGTGCTGACGCCGCAGGAAGCCGACAAACTGTTCGAGACGCTGGATCGTCTGCGTTCGGAAGGTAAATCCATCCTCTACATTTCGCACCGCCTCGAAGAGGTCAAACGCATCTGCGACCGCGCCACCGTGCTGCGTCACGGCAAAGTCGTCGGCCACTGCAACCCGCGCGAGGAAACCGCTTCGTCGCTGGCTCGCATGATGGTCGGCAACGAGGTGCAGGCGGTGGTGCGCGCACCCGTCGAGGGCATCGCCACGGCCCAGCCGCTGCTCGAAATCCGCAACCTCAGCCGCAAGCCGGCAACACCGTTCTCAATCCCGCTCAAGAACATCAGCCTGAACGTCCGCGCCGGCGAGGTGATCGGCATCGCGGGCGTCGCCGGCAACGGCCAGGGCGAGTTCTTTGAATCCGTCTCCGGCGAAGTATTGCAGCAGGATGCCGCCTCGGTGCGGATCCGCGGCAAGAATGCAGGCAATCTCTCCATCACCGGACGACGCCTGCTGGGCGCCGCTTTCGTCCCGGAAGAACGCCTCGGCCACGGCGCCGCGCCGCGCATGAAGCTTTCGGAAAACCTGCTGCTGTCACGCCATGCCACCGACGGCAAGGCCTTCGTCGGCGGCGGCGGAATGGTCAACAGCGCGGCCATCTACGCCGCCGCTCAACGCATCATCGAGGCGATGGACGTGCGCAAGAGCGCGCCGGATCCGGAGGCGGCGGCACTTTCGGGCGGCAATCTGCAGAAGTTCATCGTCGGCCGCGAACTCGACCGCCGGCCAAGCGTCATGGTCGTGAACCAGCCGACCTGGGGCGTCGACGCAGGTGCCGCTGCCCACATCCGCCAAGCCTTGATCGAGTTGTCGCGCAGCGGATCGGCGGTGCTGGTGATCAGCCAGGATCTCGACGAGCTGTTCGAGATATCGGATGCGATCGCGGTCATGCACAATGGCGCGCTGTCCAAGCCGATGCCGATCGCCGAAGCAACATTCGAGAAAGTCGGCTTGCTGATGGGCGGCGCCGAACCCGGTCACGCCGAACACACGATGGAGACGGCATGATGCGCCTCGAACTCGTCAAACGCCCGCAGCGCTCCGCGCTGTTTTCGGCCCTGTCGCCGTTCATCGCCTTCGCGCTGACGATCATCGCCGGCGCCATCATGTTCGCGCTGCTCGGCGTCAATCCGCTGACCGCATTCCGCATCTACTTCATCGAGCCGATCAGCCAGGTCTGGCAGTTGCATGAGCTGGCGATCAAGGCAGCGCCGCTCATCCTGATCGCCGTTGGCCTGTCGGTCTGCTACAAGGCCAACATCTGGAACATCGGCGCCGAAGGCCAGTTCATCCTCGGCGGCATTGTCGGTTCGATCATTCCGGTGCTGTATCCGCAGTTCGAAGGCCCGCTGGTGCTGCCGCTGATGCTGTTGCTCGGCATGGTCGGCGGCGCGGCCTATGCCGCGATCCCGGCTCTGCTCAAGACCCGCTTCGGCACCAACGAGATCCTGACCAGCCTGATGCTGGTCTATGTCGCCCAGCTTTTCCTCGACTGGCTGGTGCGCGGACCCTGGCGCGATCCGCAAGGCCATGGCTTTCCGCAGACCATCCAGTTCGGCGATTCGGCCGTGTTGCCGGAGCTGATGCCGGATGCGGGGCGGGCGAACTGGGGCTTTGTCTTCGCGCTGATCGCCTCGGTGCTTGTCTGGATCCTGATGAGCCGCATGCTGAAGGGGTTTGAGGTGCGCGTGCTGGGCTCAAGCCCGCGGGCAGGGCGCTTCGCTGGCTTCGGCCTCAACCGCATGGTGTTCTTCGCCTTCCTGCTGTCGGGTGCGCTGGCAGGGCTTGCCGGCATCTCCGAGGTCTCCGGTGCCATCGGCCAGCTGCAGCCGGTCATTTCGCCCGGCTACGGCTTCACCGCCATCATCGTGGCGTTCCTTGGCCGCCTCAACCCGCTCGGCATCGTCGCCGCCGGCCTTGTGCTGGCGCTGACCTATCTCGGCGGCGAAGCAGTGCAGAGCGCGCTCGGCATCTCCGACAAGGTGGCGCGGGTGTTCCAGGGCATGCTTTTGTTCTTCGTGCTCGGCTGCGACACGCTCATCCACTACCGCATTCGACTGATCGGCCTGGCGCTGACCAAACAGGAAGGTCCCGCGAAACTCGAAGCCGCGCCGAAGCTGAAGGAAGCCCGTTGATGGACATCACCGTAAACATCCTTCTGACCATCGCCACGGCGGCAACGCCGCTGCTGATCGCGGCAATCGGCGAACTGGTGGTCGAGCGCTCCGGCGTGCTCAATCTCGGCGTCGAGGGTATGA
Organism: Mesorhizobium sp. M0293; assembly: GCF_040321735.1. NCBI lineage: Bacteria > Pseudomonadati > Pseudomonadota > Alphaproteobacteria > Hyphomicrobiales > Phyllobacteriaceae > Mesorhizobium > Mesorhizobium sp. M0293. The sequence goes on along the minus strand of NZ_JAMYSA010000098.1, from coordinate 15,135 downwards.
TGATCATGGGCGCCGTCGGCGGCTTCGGCGCGACCTATCTCACCGGATCACCCTGGATCGGCCTTCTGGCGGCAATCGCCATGGGTGCCGTGTTCTCGCTGCTGTTTGCCGTCATGACGCTGTCACTGGCCACCAACCAGGTGGCGACCGGCCTGTCGCTGACGCTGCTCGGCCTCGGCCTCTCCGGCATGATGGGCACCAGTTTCGTCGGCCAGCCCGGCGAACGGCTGCCCAACCTAGACATTCCCGGCCTGACCTCGATCCCTGTGATCGGCAGATTGCTGTTCGGGCAGGACCCGATCTTCTACATTTCGATTGCGCTCACCGCCGCCGTCATGTGGTTCCTGTTCAAGACCCGGACCGGCCTGACGCTGCGCTCGATCGGCGACAGCCACACGTCGGCCCATGCGCTGGGCATCAAGGTCATCCGCTATCGCTATCTCTCCGTGATTTTCGGCGGCGCCTGTGCCGGCCTCGCCGGCGGCCACCTGTCGCTGGTCTACACGCCGCAATGGGTCGAGAACATGAGTGCCGGCCGCGGCTGGATCGCGCTGGCTCTGGTGGTGTTCGCCTCGTGGCGGCCATGGCGGGTGCTGGCCGGCGCCTACATCTTTGGCGCGGTGTGGATCGGACAGCTTCATGCACAGGCTTTTGGCATTCCAGTGCCTTCACAGTTCCTTTCTTCGCTGCCCTATCTGGCAACCGTCGTGGTTCTCGTTCTAATCTCGCGCAACAAGCGTCTGACGATGATGAACACGCCGGCTTCTTTGGGGCAGCCATTCGTTCCGGATCGTTGACAACAAAAACAAACGGGAAGCTCCAAGGCTTAACTCAGAGAGGTAACACAATGAAAAAACTGCTTATTGCCCTGATGACCACGACCGCCGCCATGTCGCTGGCAGCGACGGCCGAGGCCGCGGACAAGCTGAAGGCCTGCTGGGTCTACACCGGCCCGATCGGCGACTTCGGCTACTCCTACCAGCACGACCAGGGCCGTCTCGAGGTGGAGAAGGCGCTCGGTGACAAGGTCGAGACTGCCTATCTCGAAAACGTCTCGGAAGGCCCCGACGCCGACCGCGCTTTCGAGCGCCTGGCGCGCGAAGGCTGCAAGATCATCTTCGGCACCTCCTTCGGCTTCATGGACCCGGAAGTGAAGGTCGCCAAGAAATTCCCCAAGGTGATGTTCGAGCACGCAACCGGCTACAAGACCGGTGACAATCTCGGCATCTACAATGCGCGTTTCTACGAAGGCCGCTACGTGCTCGGCCAGATCGCCGCCAAGGAATCGAAGGCCGGCGTAGCCGGCTACATCGTTTCGTTCCCGATTCCCGAAGTGGTGATGGGCATCAACTCCTTCATGCTCGGCGCACAGTCGATCAATCCGAACTTCAAGGCCAAGATCGTCTGGGTGAATTCGTGGTTCGATCCGGGCAAGGAAGCCGACGCCGCCAAGGCGCTGTTCGACCAGGGAGCCGACATCATCGTCCAGCACACCGATTCGACCGCTGCCCTGCAGGTGGCGGAAGAGCGCAAGCTGCATGGCTTCGGCCAGTCCTCGGACATGATCAAGTTTGCGCCGAACGCGCAGCTGACCTCGCTCACCGACGAATGGGGCCCGTACTATATCAGCCGGGTCCAGGCAGCCCTCGACGGCACCTGGAAGCCCGACAATGTGTGGCTCGGCATCAAGGATGGCGCGGTCAAGCTCGCGCCTTTCACCAACATGCCCGACGACGTGAAGGCGATGGCGGAAGCCACCGAAAAGAAGATCGCCGACGGCTGGAACCCCTTCACCGGGCCGATCGCCAAGCAAGACGGCACGCCGTGGCTGAAGGATGGCGAAGTTGCCGACGACGGCACGCTGCTCGGCATGAATTTTTATGTGAAGGGCGTCGACGACAAGCTGCCGCAGTAAGCAACGCGAGATATCAATGAAGAGGGCGCCACACGGCGCCCTTTTTCATTCGGCTGGTTGCGTCCCTGCTTGTGACGAAATCTCGCGAGCCCGACATAGAGGGGATCGGTTCCGGTAGGGGCGAAATGACACCCTGGGTTCACTTCGACACGAGCGGTTTGCTCATGTTGATTCCGGTTACCTGAAAGCCCGTGACTTCATAAACATGCCTAGCGCGTTTGTTGTCGCCAGCCACTCGGAGCTTTATTTGTTGAAAACCTTTGCGTTTCAGGTCGTTTTCAAGAACTTCTAAGGCCTGCTTACCGAGGCCTTGACCCTGATAAGCAGGAAAGATGTGAAAATCGCTGATGAATGCCGCGCGCATCGTCGGATCCTGTTTGTACCACAGGTACCCAATAAGCTTTTCAGGGGTTCCGGTCGGATCGATCACGCACAGCAAGACGTGGCCGATCGTATCGACGCCGTCAGGTAAGTCAGATGCGATTTCCTGTTTCGCTTGTGCAAGAGACTCGTTATCGGAAAGCCGATAGTTCGAGGCGATCTCGGACGCGTAGTCAGGAATAAAATAGTCGAGATAGGCCAAAAACTCGCTGTCTCGCATCGGCCTTAACGAAATCATTGAGTAACTCCTTTATCGAGTTTGCTGATACCGAGATCTCAGGCGATCCAGCGATAGCTGCGGCCTTTCGTTATCAAGCCGTCACCTTCGGTGCCAGCCGGTCGGATTTAGGACGTTCCCCCGCTTGACGACCGAGCTCCTGTCGCGAGCCTTGGCTGCGGCGAGACCAGATTGACCGGCTCACTGATCAGATCGCGTTCGAACCCGGCAATGCCGGAGAGAAAGGTCGCCAGTATGCGTCCGTGCAGCGACGACAGATCGAACGCCATGCCGTTCATGGCGCCCCATGTGGACAGTTCTGTGACAAGCACCGCATCGGTCAGTCTGGCTTGTGCAAGCGCCATGACTTTTTTGCGCTCAGCACGATCCAGCTTCGTGCCGGAGCCCGTCTCTTTGAATATCGCGGCCACGTCGTAACCGATCAACCGCGAGGCCGAGGCAGATCCTGAGCAGCCGCTGCGCGGGTCGTTCGCAGGTGCGCCAGATCGCCCACGACACGAAGACCATGAGCGCTATGCAGCCAAAGGCGGCAAACCATTTGCCGACCAGAGGTGCCGCGGCATTGATGGCGAGATAGCCGATATTCTGGTGCAGCAGGTAGAGCGGATAGGTCAGCCCGCCCAGCGCCAGGGTGAGCGCCGACGGCCTGACACGATGGCGCAGCAGCACCGCGCCGATCAAGGCCGCGTGCATGACGACGTTGGCGACGACGAGATTGGCCGAGGAGACGGCAATGCCATAATGGCCCTGCATCCAGTGCTGCGTCACCGACAGCGTGCCGCAGGAGATCAGGAACGATGCAGCAAGCAGCAGCAAGGCCGGCAGCGAGCGGCCATGCGCATGGAGGTGGTGGAGCAGCACGCCAGCAGCGAAGAACGGTCCGAACTCGGTGATGAACAGCAGCCTGGCAGCACCGCTGCCGATGAAGAATTCGTTCCAGGCCGAGATGGCCAGCCAGATGAAGATCAACTCCAGCTTGCGTTTCTGGAACAGCCCCGTGAGGAGGGCCAGCGTCACCCATCCGTAGAACACCAGTTCAAGCACGATCGACCAGTAGACGCCGTCCATGAAGGATTGGCCGAAGGCCGGTGCGAACATCGACAGGTTGGCGGCATACTGGCTGAAAGAGGCTGGAAGCAGCGGTGAGCCTGCCAGAAAAACAATCGCGAAAGTGATCGTCATGCAGAACAGGAAACCCGGATAAAGGCGAACGAAACGCGCGATCGCAAATTGGTCCCAGCGGCGGTTTTCCGCCGACCAGGCAATGACGAAACCGCTGATCAGGAAGAACAGATTGACGCCGAGATAGCCGTAGAGGGCGAACGGCGCGGCAAGCGGATATCCCTCGGTGAGAAAGCCTTCGGCGGCCGCGCCGCGAAAGAAATAGTGAAAGAACACAACAACCAGCGCCGCCGCCAGCCTGAGCAGGTCCAGCGTCGCGATATAATCCTGCCGGGCAGGTCTGGTGTCCATTCGAGTTCCCGCATTTACGATCCGGAAACCATAGAGCGGATCGCGACTGAGCGGGTTAAAAGGCCGGAACTATCGCTGAATGTGGTAAATCTGCGTGGCTGGATCGCTGGACTATCGCCGCGCCTCAAGGCTTCGGATGGAAACTCGACTGAGGCTGCAAATCGGAAGCCGAGAACGTCCCGGCTCCGACGATGACATGTCCGACAGGTACCGTTATGTCGCGCGCAACGCCGGCACCCTTCAACAATCCCGCGCGCCGGTCGGAATCGGGTTCCCGGAAGCTCCCGCCGGCTTCCAGCCTGCATCCGTCGGCGGTGACGGCACCGAGGATCTGGCTGCCCGATCCAAGCGTGGTCACGCCGAAGACCGCCGCACTATTCGTATACCGCCCGCAATCGCCGATTTCGATCGCCGCGCCGGGTCTGTTCGCCTTGGCGGTGAAACCGCCTTCTCCGAATTGGTTACGCGAACCAATTCGGATTTTGCCCACGGATGCATCGACAAGGGTATTGGCGTGAAACGTATTGTCGTCCCCGATTTCAAGCACGCCGCTGCCGGTGCAGAACAGATAGACGCCGGGGAAGAAAATGTTTCCACGGCCGACGATCGCGCGAGAGGAGATCAGCACCGAACAGGGATCGTAGATGATGTTGCCGCGCCGCGAGAGGCCAATCACCTCATCTATCGAAAGCAGGCCCTGCTCGCGCCGGACTTGATCGAGGTGGTCGGACAAGGACGCGCTCATCAGCCCGAGGCCAACCGTCAGACCGCCGAACCGTAGAGATCGTAAGCATCGGCGCGATCGATCTTGACGGTGACGATGTCGCCTTGACGCAGCGGGCGGCGCGACTGGATGTGCACCGAGCCGTCGATCTCGGGCGCGTCGTATTTGGTGCGGCCCTTGGCCGACGTGCCATGCGCCTCGTCGATCAGCACCGGCAGGCGCTTGCCGACCTTCTTGGCCAGTTGCGTCGCCGAAATCTTCTGCTGGCGCTGCATGAAGCGGTGCCAGCGCGCCTCCTTGATCTCCTGCGGGACCTGCTCGAGACCGAGATCGTTGGAGCGGGCGCCCCGGACCGGCTCGTATTTGAAGCAGCCGGCGCGATCGATCTTGGCCTCGTCGAGCCAGTCGAGCAGCATCTCGAAATCTTCGTCGGTCTCGCCGGGGAAGCCGACGATGAAGGTCGAGCGGATGGCGAGATCCGGACAGACCTCGCGCCAGCCGCGAATGCGCTCCAGCGTCTTTTCGCCATGTGCCGGGCGGCGCATGTTCTTCAACACCTGCGGCGAGGCATGCTGGAAGGGAATGTCGAGATAGGGGAGGATCTTGCCATCCGCCATCAGCGGGATGACGTCGGCGACATGCGGGTAGGGGTAGACATAGTGCATGCGCACCCAGATGCCGAGCTTGCCCAGCTCCTCGGACAGATCGAGGAATTTCGCGCGCACTTCGCGGTCGCCGAACATGGACGTCTGGTACTTGATGTCGATGCCGTAGGCGCTGGTGTCCTGCGAAATGACCAGGAGCTCCTTGACGCCGGCCTTGGCCAATTTCTCGGCCTCGCGCAGCACATCGGCGGCCGGCCGCGAAACGAGGTCGCCACGCAGTGCGGGAATGATGCAGAAGGTGCAGCGGTTGTTGCAGCCTTCGGAAATCTTGAGATAGGCGTAGTGGCGCGGCGTCAGCTTGACGCCCTGCGGCGGCAGCAGGTCGATATAGGGATCGTGTGAAGGCGGTGCGGCCTCATGCACGGCCGCCATCACGCTCTCATAGGCCTGCGGTCCGGTGATCGCCAGCACATTGGGATGCCTCTCGCGAATGACATCCGGCTCGGCGCCGAGGCAGCCGGTAACAATGACCCGGCCATTCTCCGAAAGCGCGGAGCCGATGGCGTTGAGCGACTCGTCACGGGCGGAATCGAGAAAGCCGCAAGTGTTGACGACGACAAGGTCGGCCCCGTCATGCTTGCGTGCGATCTCGTAGCCCTCGGCACGCAGGCGCGTGATGATACGCTCCGAATCCACAAGGGCCTTCGGGCATCCAAGACTGACAAAACTCACGCGGGGAGCGGACATAGAGGGTTTTCCGGGCTTTTCAGGATTGCCGGCGCAGTACCACACTTATTGCGGCATTGGTATGGGCACGCCTGCGATGCGGCAAAACGCACTGCGGATATGCTTTTCCGGATCGAAGACGCGGCGGACAGCCGCCTCAGCTGACCGCGCCGTTTACATGCGGCCAGACTTCCACCGCACCACGATAGACCATGTCCACCGCGACATAGAGGATGATCAGGAGGCCGACATAGGCGATCCAGCGGTGGCGCTGCAGCAGTTTTGCGATGAAAGTCGCGGCGAGGCCCATCAGCGCGATCGACAGCACGAGGCCGATGACCAGCACCGGAAAATGATCGCGCGCGGCACCCGCGACCGCCAGCACGTTGTCGAGCGACATCGACACGTCGGCGACGACAATCTGCAAGGCTGCCTGGCCGAGCGTCTTGCGCTTCGCCTTGCCGGCCACCGCTTTGTCGCTGTTGAGATCGGAATTCGACAGCGCCTCGGTCGCTTCCAGTTCATCGGCATGGGACGTGCTCAGCTCGCGATACATCTTCCAGCAGACCCACAGCAGCAAGATACCGCCGGCCAGCAGCAGGCCGACGATCGCCAGCAGCTTGACGGTGACCGCGGCAAAACCGATGCGCAGCACCGTTGCCGCCAGCACGCCGATGAGGATCGCCTTCTTGCGTTGGTCAGCCGGCAGGCCGGCAGCGGCAAGGCCGATGACGATCGCATTGTCGCCGGCCAGCACGAGGTCGATGGCGATGACCTGGAGCAGGGCGGTCAGGCTGGCAGCGCTGAAAAAAATGTCCATCGACCGGAAGCCCTTGCTGATTTTGCCGAGTGTTCGTCGATTATCCAGAGGCCCTAACTTGGTGGTCCCTTGGCGTCAAGGGATCACGCGTGGTGACGTCACTGAAGCATCGTTACGGCAAAGTCGGATCAAAGGCTCCGCGACGGTCGCCGGCAGCGGGGCAAAACCATGGCCGATCACAAATCAATCGTAGAGATTATACTTTGCCCAATCGGCTTCCGGAATCTCGTCGCCGATCCGGTAGCGGAGCTGTAAAACTTCCATATGGTCGGGCGCCGTCTGGCACTTGAATTTCAGCCGGTACCATTGCCCCTTGCTGCGAAACGCAGCGCCCGGGCTTTTGATTGCATCCGCGCCCATTTCGGGCGTCGCGAAGGCATAGGCGACGACGCGATCGGCTTTGAACTTGCGATCGTCGTGGGTGATCCGGTCGAGCACTTCGGCGTCACAACGCTGTTCAAGACGGGTTTGGGGATCGAGTTTCAACAGACCGGCGCGCAATGCACTGTCCATTGCGTTGGCTGGAAAACTCAGTGTCACTGACGCCAAGGCGGTCATGCAGAGCTTCTTCATGGGCGGGACTAGCAACATATTTTGTCGGATAAATCAACCAAGCGGACCGCCTCGAACCCCGCAGGCGTCATCAATCAAATGGTCGAAGCGTTCAAAATTGCGTGTCGGGATTCATCGTGCGATGCCTGTGGCCAACGGACCAGCGAAGCACGGCCGGCATCCGTGAGATCGTAAAGACCGCGGTCGACGCGCGCGAACCAGCCATAGACATTGTGCTGCAGGATTTTCGACGCGATCGGCGTCAACGCCTTCAGATCGCGCGGCCGCCTGGGTCCGTCCACCATCGCGGCAGCGCAGGCGAGGGCGCTTTGCCGATAGGCCGGCATGATCGGATTGCGCGATCCTCCTCCCGCAACGGGGGCGCCGCGACGGCGCTGGTGCTCGTCGACCAGGCGGGAGCGCCGGCGCGCATTCTTGCGCGGCGCCAGCGCGATCGGGCTAAGAAGCACCTCGACCCGGTCAGCCGCGGTCACGCCAAGCAGGCCGAAGCCAAGGCGACGGCAGAGATTGCGAAACCTGGCGTCGCTTTCACGGCCCTTGCCCCGGGCCGACATGCGTGCGGCCAGCCACACCTCGTCGCAGACCGTCGCGCGATCGACACCTTGCAGCACCAGCTCGAGATTGAACTGCAGCTTCAGTTCGCAGATGACGACGACGGGCGGCTCGCCCTCGCGTAGCGCGACGATGTCGCAGCCGCCGATCTCGCCTTTGACGACGAAGTCGAGGCTTTCGAGGAACCGCTTCACCGGCGCATAGAGTGAGGTCTCGTTCATGCCTCGAAGGTTTAGCCGATTCGACGCAAAAAGCCTCCCGCGGGGGCGGCGCCTGACGGCCCGCCCGAAAACCGTCGATGTCAGGCTTCGGTGCTCGGCGCTGGTCGATTCAATGGCTTCCCGCGGGGGCAGGAGCGGATAGCCGATCTGACCGAAATAGGTGGAGGGGATCGGATCGTCGACGCCATATTTCTCCGGCACCTTGTCGCCGGTGACATTGTAGGTGCCGAACATCATGTCGAGGAAAGGCAACTGCCCGGCGAAGTTCTTGTCATAGGCTTCGCGCTGGTTGGCATGGTGCCAGCGATGGAACTGCGGGCTGGCGATCAGCCATTTCAACGGGCCGAACGGAATCCGCACGTTTGAATGAACAAGCAGGGTGTGCCCAAGGTAGATAATCGAGAAGACAGCGATCGAAGCTTCGGAGAAGCCAAGGAAAAAGATCGGCGTCAGCGATATTGCCTTTGTGACGATGGCGTCGACCGGGTGATTGTGGAAAGCACCGAGCCAGTCCAGATCCTCGATGCCGTGGTGGATCGCGTGGAACTTCCAAAGCGCCGGGATTTTATGGAAGGCCCGATGTGCCCAATAGACGCCGATGTCGGCGATCAGGATGATTTCCGCAACCTGGAGCCAGACGGGCTGACCGCTGACGGCTTGCGTTATCGATTGCGGGACCAGAATTGCAGCGGCGCCGAGGGCACCGGCCGCCATGATGGCGATGGCCACCTTTACGATGAAGCCGTTGAACAGCAGATAGATCAGATCGACAGCCAGACCCTTGCGGAAGATCTTCTGCGGCCGCTCGGCAAACAGATGTTCGAACGGAATGAAGATCAGCCCGCAGATCAACAGTGCCTTAATGCCAAAGATATCCATTCAATCGCCCCGGCGCGCCATCTGCGCCACTGAGAAGAACCACATCTTCCCTTTCCAAAGGCTGAAGGCTCTGTGTTCGCGCAGAGGCGCCGCCATCATGAATGGTGGATGGGGAGCTAAAACAGAAACTATCAAACTATTGATTTCATTAAAATTTCTTCGGATTTCGGTGGGACAAGTGGATCATAACAGCGAACTCTGAAAATGATTGGAACATCAATGTCTTAAGGGGTTCTCTCGGCACTCTTAGCGTTGTCAAAGAACATACAAAGGAGATCATATCGCTTTACGAGAGCGGCTTGGGGGCAGGGTCGGATTGCCAGAATGATTGGAATAGGAGCAACTTCTGTCCATCGCGTTCTTGTCGCATCGGGCATCGAAAGGCGACCGACAGGTGGCCAAAAGAAACGACGTTCATAGCGTGTTTGCGGGAACGGTGCAGAGGTTTAGCGCCGAATTCAAATGCGGCTTTTGAACGAACGAATCCTTTTGCCGCCGCGCCCGCAATGACTAATTCCTTCACGGATGCCCGCCACGGGGGCGGCGTATGCTGACACGAGATTGTGACGCATGATGGAGTGGAAGCAGGGGAGTGGTTCTTCAGAACCTCAATTTCTTACGGCGCTCTAAGTCGCAAGTGCACCGAGTCTGACAGCCGAACAGCGGATCTGACACGCGGACCGCATCGATCGCCTATTATCGATGCTTTTGCTGGTTGGCGCCGCGCTTCAGGCATGTTCTCATACTGACAATGCCGCTCGCTGAAGTCGCCAGGTCGCGGGTTTTCCTTTGCCCTCACTCCGGGAGTTACTGTGATCGAACTTGACCTTGACGTGGAGCGAATCCTTGGAAGGCTGTGAGGAATGGAAACGGCCGCCGCGCGAGTGGCTCGAAGCCAAGACCCAATTCGCCATCGTCTTCGGCGAAAGGCTCGTCAGCCAGTGACGAAACCGGTCTCGCGCATAGAATTCCTGACAGTCCCCACCATGGCTGGTAAAATCAATCCTGCCAGTCGCTGAACAATTGCAGCCTCGCCAAGCACAAGATCGACACTTGCAATCCGTAGCCGCTCATTGCCCTCAAGCATCCCATAGGCTGCGTCTAGGGTCTCAGCACCGAGGCCAGCATGATGAGGGTAGAGCAGCATCACTTCAGGGCAACGGTAAAGCCGCGCGTAGGCCATCATCTGATAGACATCGGCCTGCGAGACGCCGCGTTTGGCATCTTCGGGATTGCGCCCGATACGCTTCCATTTCGTGTCGATTACCATGACGGTTTGGCCGTTGCGCTTGATGAGGATATCGGGGGTTGTTTGGAATCGCCTCCTGCCAGCCTCACCTTCCTCGATCAGGCAGTAGAGTAAACCGCCCTGCGCATGCACGGTCAGCTCGCTACCCCGGAGCGCCCGTCGGGCGAGTGCTGCGATGTAGGCCTCGAACAGATCGTTCATGGCGAAAAGCAACGTAATCCCCTGACCGCCCCTCGCATCGTGGTTGGTATGTTGCCATTCGCGCCTCAAGAACATCGTTGCCAGCCTATAGAGCGTCTCCCAACGTCGGCTGGTGCGGTCGATGCGCACTAATGCCCAAGGCAGTGCGCCGACGGGAACATCGCTCACATCGGCCAGAAGTAAGCGCAGCTCATCAAGTCGGCGCTGGGTTTCAAGCGTCCGCGCATGGCGACGCAACATTAGGACGCAAGCCTTCATGATGCGCAGCAACGGCGTATCGGGCATCAACGAGTCGAACCGGCATGCGAGCCGATCGGGCCGCACCGCATGGTGCGTGAACTGGCGAATGACATCCAACCGCCCGCGCAGCGCGGAAAGATCTTGGTTCTGGTCCAGATAGGCGAGCGGCAGCCCGCGCCGGGCTTCCACCAGTAGGCGGTCGGCAAACAGGCGGATCAGAATATCGAGCAGTGTATTTTTCTGGCGCCCCATAGCCAGTACCTGTCCGTCACCCAATTTGAGACCAAGCGCGACATCGAGCATGGTGACAAGGCGTGTACGGACCGTTTCATCGTCCTCATTGGCCTCGGCATCGATCTTTGGCAAAATCTCGAGACTGCAACCCGGGGCGGCAATCACGCCTACAACCTGCTGCGTGCCTATTTCACTGTAGCGATCAACCAGGATATTGGTGCCGGCGCGGTTTGCCAAAGGATGCGACCGTGCAGCCGTCAAGAGGGTATTCGCCTCTCTGCGCGTGAAATTCTGTTCGGATACCTGCCCGCTACCGTTGTGGATGCCAACACGCCCCCACTCGTGAACGGTCAAATGCGTCATGGATGAAACCGCGCGATTACGCGTTTGGCATGGCGGGTTTGATCTTGCGGGAATGGTGCTGGCCATTCACGCCATGAACATGCGGCAACCGGTGGCAGCGCACCGAGATTATCCAGAAACGAGCCGAAGCCGTTGACGTCAAGGGCTGAGCTGCTTTGTGGGCTGCCAAATTTGCCCGATTCCAGTTCCTGTCCGGGAGGAGCACCAAGCGCCGGCGCAACGCGCTCGACGGGAAGGCCGAGGGAAAGTTGATTGGCAGGGTCCTGCATCATTCACTTTCTACTTCCTGCGCTCCTGCTGCCTTGCCGAGCAAGCGATTGAAAGCGTCCGGCTGGAAGGGGGAAGGTACCGACCAGCTCGATAACCGATCTCCTTCGATGCCCGGCGGTGGGTCGAGTTTTTCCTCTCGGATAAACCCGTGCCCAAGTACAGCCGCGACCCGGCTCCAGTCCTCGAAGAAATATTCCTGCAGCAGCGGGATCACCTTCTCGCGCATGGCCGCATGAACCTGCTCAACTGTTACACAGCCAATGAAAAAGGCGTGGCCGATACGATGTTCGCGATCGATCAGATATTCGATCCGCTTGTTGATGGTGATGAGCACGCCGACTAGGTCAATACCTGTCCGTTGGCTGGATTCTGTCAACAAGCTGGGCTCCGGAGCCATTTCCCGGAAACGAAACCGCCGCCGCAGTGCTGTGTCCAGCAAGGCGATGGACCGGTCCGCCGTATTCATCGTCCCGATGATGTGGAGGTTGGCGGGGACCGAAAAGGAACGCTTGGAGTATGGCAGCGTCACCGACAGGGCGTTATCCATACCCGCACGCTTGTCGGGCTCTAGCAGGGTTATTAGTTCACCGAATACCTTGGACACATTGGCGCGATTGATTTCGTCAATGATAAGAACGTGAGGCAACAGCTCACCCACGGCTCCCTGGCCACTTGCATCTGAAACCAGACGCGCGATCAGTGGGCGATTCAGTTCGGAATCCTTGAGCCTGTAGATGGTTTTTTGGATGAACTTGGGTGAGTAGAGCTCGCCGACGTCCAATCCATTCGTGTCGTGCCACAACCATCGCACCTTGCGGCGGTGGCAATATCTACCGTCAGGACGCGGAGCATACTCATACTCGCCTTCTACGATGCCAATGGCCCTGAACCGGTTGTTGCCCTTGGAAACAATCAGGACATCGCCGATTTCAAGCTGATTTCGGAAAACATCAGGCGATTGAACCAGCCCCTTATTGGGCGTGATGTCCTGATCGGGAAAGCGCTCCTTCGTCGCCGCAAGAATCTCGTCCCGATCGCCGAACCGTGGATCGCTCCAGTCTATATCGCTGAAGCCAAATAGAGCGTAATCGCTTTCGATGGATTCCGTATAGACGTAATCGAAGGCAGAATTAGCTGCTTCGCCAAGTGACATCTTGTAAATCGCCCGGTCTGCAAGACTTAAAGGCTTGCTGTCGACCACCAATTCTCCGGTCTCTGCACGCTCGGCAATCTGGCGGAAGACGCCTGATTCTGGCTGCAGATGGAAGCCGGCGGGCTCCCCGTTGCTATTTACGATAGGAACGGGCCGCAAGCCCTCGACAAAGTCCTCATAGCCGTAGCTCTGGTGGAAAGTGACAAAGCTTATCCGCTTTTCCGCAACCAGCGTGTTGTAACGCGCCATAAGGGCTGTATGCCCCTCTTCTGTTTCGGGGAAATCGGCCTGACCATCACAAAGAGCCACCGCTTCCCGCGCCGTGTGATAAGTCTTGCCGGTGCCTGGGGGGCCATAGAGGATGAGGTTGGTGGGCATCTTCATGGCAGTGCCTTCACTGTTGTCACGGGCCGAGTGGCGATAATCATCGGGCCATTTGCCAGGCCGCTGCGGGCTGTGGGGCAGCCAATTTCGGATGGAGCTTTCTGCTGTAGCCATGGCAGCTCCGAATCTTTCGGCGGCTTCTGCATTGAGCTGGTAATCGCCGACAAGACCAAGCAGCTCATTCTGATGGCTGAATCTCAAAAAGGGGCCGGCTGTTCTGAACCGTAGCGAGCCAATCGTCCCTTCGGCACGATTGCCATGCGAAGATTTACGGCCGAACCTGATCTGCGGGATATCGGTATGATACCAGTCAAACCCGATCGCGTTGACCGCACGCGCCATTTTGCAGAATGCCGCACGCTGTTCGCTACTCCACGCCGGTCGCCGCGCCCGAAAATCGGCATTACCATCGAACCGCGCAAGAAGTTGCTCATCGCTTATCGGCATTTGAGCGGACAGATCATCGGCCAAGGCGAAACGATAGGTCATGTTGCCCCCTTGTCCGCTTGCTGGACCTGAGATGATTTCAGGTTCGCCCAAACCGGCAATTTCCCGGAACTTTTTCTTTTCAATGACTTGGCAGACATTGGGCATCTGGTTGGACAGTCCCAACTCCTTGTGCACGTCACCCGCCCTGATCGTTATGGTGGGATCGCCACGACGCCGAGCCGGATCGACGTAACGCTCAATCAAGTGCTCACGTATTAGGTCGGCCTGGACCTGCTTTTCCTTGGCTTGGCGCCGATTCTCGACTTCATAGCCCAAACGACGGAACTCGGAATGAATGGGGCCTCCCTCCGCATCCCGGAAGGTATCTCTTTGACCCTTCACCTTAATGTCCGGGTTTCCGGGAATTGAGCTGTAGGCGACCAGGAAGATCGCTTTGGCCGGGTAACGTTCCTGCGCTCCGGGACGGAATACGACATAGTCGAAATTGGTGGCAAAACCATACTCCTGCATGAAGCCGGTGTCGCCCCGGTCATACTCCTGCATGACGGCTTCGATCGAATCCCTCGTCAGCAGGACATCATGCCTGTCGTCTTCTTTCACTCTGTCAGCCCCCACTGCCGGCTCAAATCGGAAGAGATTGCAATCTGAGATCTTTCAAAAACTGGTATTTGCTTGGTCACGCTCTCGCCTTGAGATCATGCGGATTGAGGCAACATAAGTCCATGCTTCGGACGAGGCGATTGAATCCAATATAACCTCGCGCTCTTTGCTTTCGCGAACCGGAGATCGGGAATAGCGCACCACGCCGTCTCGTGCGTCGTTCAAGCTGGCGAAGTGGACTTCCCGCCCGAGGGTGCTCGCTACTCAAATGAGTGTTTTTCTCCTCTGTCGGATGTACAACTAATTTGGTGCCAAGATCCTTAAGAAACAACCGGAGGATTTGGGGTCTCGTCACCTCTAACCAAGACTAAAAGGGATCGTGTCCCGCTGCGTGGTGTAGCTGACGGCTTGGTCGCCGCGCTCTCCGGCATGGGGCCGGGCTGATCAGCGTGCCACGGCTGGCAGGCTGATCAGAGGATCATCGCTCATTTGGCTGATGGTTTCCAGCGTCATGTATCTGGCGCGCTGCACGGCCCATTCGTCGTTCTGTTCGAGCAGGATAGCGCCAACCAGGCGGACGATGGCGCCATCATTTGGGAAGATGCCGACGACCTCGGTGCGCCGCTTGATCTCGCCGTTGAGGCGCTCGATCGGGTTGGTCGAGTGCAGCTTGGCGCGGTGCTCCTTGGGGAAGGTCATGTAGGCAAGCACGTCGGGCTCGGCATCGTCCATGATTGTCGCCAGCTTCGGCACCTTCGGCCGGATCTGGTCGGCGACGGCGCGCCATTGCGTGCTTGCGGCCCCGGGCGTTTCCTGGGCGAAGGCGGTGGCGATGAAAGCGGAGACGACGCGGCGCCCGCTCTTGCCGGCATGGGCCAGCACGT
>NZ_JAMYSA010000097.1:0-22477 GCF_040321735.1 Mesorhizobium sp. M0293 | reverse complement strand
CAAAACGTGGTCGAACGGGCGGGGGACCCAAACCTCCCCTTTGTGGCGCGCGTTCGGGATTCCCACGACGCCGCCGCGGCCGTCGCGGCTAGCGGTGTGCAAAACAGCGCGGGGGCAGGCCCCGCGGCCCGCCATCTGACCGAGCTTGGGCATCGTCGCTTTGCCGTGCTTGCCCTGCCCTGCGCGGACGCCGGCTTCGGCCCGACCACGCGAGAGCAGATGGAGAAGGCCCTCTATTCCGGGACGCGCGACCGCCTGCGGGGCTACTTCGCGGAACTCTCCCGCGTCGACATCGACGTCTTGCAAGTGCCTATTTATGAAACGACCAATGACGAGAAGAGCGTATGGGCCGGCCTCGATCATATTTTCGCCGGCGCCGAGACACCGACCGCCATCCTGGCCATGTCGGACAGGATCGCACTTCATGCGCTGGATTGGCTGCGACAGCATGACATCACGGTGCCGGGCGACGTTTCGATCGTCGGCTTCGACGGCGTCCCGGAAGGAGCGGTTTCCAAGCCGCCGCTGACAACAATCGTCCAGCCGATCGCCGAGATGGGCCGCCTTGCCGTCAAGGCGATCCTTGAAAATGACGGCTCGCCCACCAGCCGGCAATCGCTGCCGGTCGAGCTCGTGGTGCGAGCTTCATCAGGCCCCTCACCCGCCTGAAACGCCCGACCCGTCAGCGCCCCATTCTTGGCGCCATCGACGACATGCCGAACGGCGCATGGATGGGCGGTGCCGCGTTGCGCGCCGGCCCGCTTTTCCCGGACCAGCCGAGGCCTGAAAGCCATTCGAGATAGTAGGCGAGCGCGAACTGCATGGCGATGCCGGCTGATATCAGCAGGCTGTCATAGGCAAACCCACCGGGATTGATCAGCTTCAGCACCTGCGCCGCCATTGCGAGCACCGTGCCGGCAATGAAAACCGGCAGCGACCGTTTGCCCAGTATGGCAAGCGGATGATCGCGCCCGGCGCGGAACAGGTTCGAGATGGCCGGGAATGCCACGATCAGGTAGCTCACCGCCAATATATGCAGCAGCCTCGGCAGTGACAGGAACGTCTTGTCGAAGCCGGTCAGCACCGGAGACAGGCCAAACCAGGAGATATGCCCCCAGAGCGGGCTGTGCACCCAGACCAGTGCCACAGCGGTGTAAGCCAAGGCGGCACCGACCAGCCAACGATTGACCGGGATGGTGCCACCGCGACGCACATGCAGCGTGCCTGCCAGGCCGATGTTGAAAAGGAACTGCCACGACAGCGGGTTGAGGAACCAGAAGCCGGGCTCGGGATAGTTGGGCGGAGCAATCTGGTAAATTCCCGCGACCAGCCACAGCGCGCCGGATGCAACCAGTGCCAAGACCGGCCGATAGCTGACGAAGAGCAGGAAAAGCGGCGTCAGCAAGAGCAGCACCGTATAGACCGGCAGGATGTTGTTGTAGCCGAGCTGGTGGCCAAGCGTCACGATGCCGATCAGCACTTGCGGCGCATTCTTGATCAACGGCTCGATGTTGATCATCGTCAAAAGCTCCGGTCGCCTGGCGAACACCGCCGCGGCGCAGAAGATCGCCATCACCACCATGGTGGTGACGATGTGGGCGGCGTAGAGCACACCGGCGCGGCGCCACATCTTCAATGTTGCCAGCAGCCGGTTTCCAGGCCGGAATTTCTTTCCGTAAGCGAGCGCGACCGAGATGCCGGAGATCAGCACGAAGACCTCCGCCGCATCCGAAAAGCCGAAATTCTTGTAAGTCAGATACTCGAAGGCGGTACCCGGCACATGGTCGACAAAGATGGTCAGCAGAGCGAGAGCGCGGATCACATCGATACGCGTGTCGCGCTCCGAGACACGCGCATCGCGGTCTGGGGAAATCTGGGTGGTCATCGACAAAAAGGCCTCAAAGCTGGTTGTTCATACCGGCAATGCGACCCCCGGCGCACCGCTTCGATTCCTCCCGAAGGAATGTTATCGGCGAAGAAACGGACTGTAGTGCGCCCGGTTCAATCAACTTTCGCGGAGCTTGAAAATATTACGTTTTGAAGCCGGCAAACTGACCGAAGTCATCATGAAATCAAAAGGATGAGGCATGACTGAAGAGACCTCACAAGATGGTGCGTTACAGCGTGATCTCGCCTTCCCCTATCGCCTTTACTGCCCGGCGGATTCAACTGGCGAATGCTTCTTCCTGCTGCATGGGTCGGGCGTCGACGAGACGACATTGGTGCCGCTGGCACGAGAGGTAGCGCCGCGTGCCATGCTGATCGCGGTGCGCGGCCGCGTCGTCCAGGAGGATGGTTTCCGCTGGTTCTCGCGCATCACGCCGACGCGCTTCGAACAGCAGAGCATCCGCACCGAAACCGATGCCTTTGCGGGCTTCGTCACCGACGTGGCCGCGCGCCACCATCTCGACCTTTCCCGCACGACTTTCCTTGGCTATTCGAACGGCGCCAATCTGGTTTCGAGCCTGATGCTGCTGCATCCCGGCCTAGTCGAACGCGCCACACTGCTGCGGCCGATGCAGGTGCTCGACGATGTGCCGGCGACGGATTTGTCAAAAGTGCGGGTACTGATGATCGCCGGCGCAGCGGATCTCACCTACGCGCCCTTCGCGCCGGCACTCGTCACGCTGCTCAGCAGGCACGGCGCCGAGATCGATGCCCGGATTGTTCCATCGGGCCACGAATTCGGCAGCGCCGACGCGGTGATCGTCCGGCAATGGCTGTCGGGATCGGCGGCGGTGACGCAGGCAAGCTGACTGGCTCACCAGCATGACCAGCCTGCCTACCCTCTTCCCATCCTGTTCCAGGCATCCAGCCCGGCGATCTTGTAGGCTTCGGCGAGCGTCGGATAGTTGAAGGTGTTGTTGACGAAGAAGTCGACGGTGCCGCCGAGATTGATCACCGCCTGGCCGATGTGAATGAGCTCGGTGGCGCCCTCGCCGACGATATGCGCGCCGAGCAGGCGGCGCGTTTCGATCGAGAACAACAGCTTCAGGAAACCGGTGTTGACGCCCATGATGTGGCCGCGCGAGGTCTCGCGAAAACGCGCCACGCCGACCTCATAGGCCGCACCGCTCTCGCGCACCTGTTCCTCGGACTGGCCGACCGTCGAGATTTCCGGCACCGCATAGATGCCGTAGGGAAATGTTTCCGGTGGCGGCGGCAAGGGCACGCCGAACGCATGGCAGGCCGCCACCCTGCCCTGCTCCATCGAAGTCGAGGCGAGGCTTGGAAAACCAATGACGTCGCCGGCGGCATAGATGTTGGGCACGCTGGTCTGGAAGGATTGGGGATCGACCTTGATGCGGCCTCTGGAGTCGGCATCGATGCCGACGACATCCAGACCCAGGCTGCCGACATTGCCGGTGCGGCCGGCGGCGTAGAGCACGACCTCGGAACGGATGGTGCGGCCATCGGCCAGTTCCACCTCGGCGGTATCAGGCTTGGAGCGGATTTCCTTGACCGCACTGCCCAGCCGGATGGTCATGCCGCGATCGCGCATCTGGTGGATGAAATCGTCGACGATCTCGCGGTCGACGAAATCGAGGATGGAATTGCGCGGCTCGACCAGCGTCACCGGCACGTCGAGCGCCGAAAAGATCGTCGCATATTCGACACCGATAACGCCGGCGCCGATCACGGTCAGCGTGCGTGGCAAACGATCCAGTTCCAGCATCTCGTCGCTGTCGAAGACGCGGGTCTTGTCGAAAGGCACCTCGCGCGGCCGGTGCGGCCTTGTGCCAACCGCGATCAGTGCATTGGCAAAACCGACCTCGCTGTAATCGCCGGTATCGGTGGTCAGGCTGACCTTGTTGGGGCCGAGAAATTTCACCGCGGCGCGGGCGCTCTTGACCGTGTTGCGCATGAACTGGTGCTGCAGCACCTCGACTTCGTGGTCGAGTGTCTTGTGCAGGCGCTCGACCAGATCGCCGACCGAGATATCCTGCTTGACCCGGTAGCCGCGCCCGTAGAAGCCGCGCTCGCGCCAGCCTGACAGGTTGAGCACGGTCTCGCGCAGCGTTTTCGACGGAATGGTGCCGGTATGCACGGAGACGCCGCCCAGACGCCTGCCGCGGTCGACCACCAGCACCGATTTGCCGAGCTTGGCCGACTGCACCGCGGCGCGGCGGCCGGAAGGGCCGCTGCCGATGACCAGCATGTCATAGTCCATCTTGCCCCGTCCCCTACCCCTGAGCGGTTTGTTGCGCCGCAGCAAGCTAATGCCATCCGCGCCGCAAATTCAACCGACTCAGATCGCGTCCCGCATCGTTCGAGCTTGCGCGTCGCAAAAAGCCCGATCTTGATTCCGCCACAAGCTCTCACCATTTCATTGATGAGCGGCCCGCACCCTATGCCGGGCCCCTGTTACGAGGAAATGACATGAACGCCCGCGTTCTCGACGGCGAAATCATCACCAGCAGGCTCGACGATGTCAGGGCCTATGACGGCGTGCGCACGAAGCGCATCCTGGCCTTCGTGATCGACTATGTCATCGTCGCGCTGCTTACCATTCCGTTTGCCATTCTGGTGTTCTTCCTCGGGCTGTTGACCCTCGGACTCGGCTGGATGCTGTTCGGCGTCCTGGTCCCGGCCGTCGCCATTCTCTACATCTGGAACACGCTGGGCAGCACCGACCAGGCCACCACGGGCATGAAGATGATGGGCATCCGGCTCGACCGGCTCGACGGCAGGCCGATCGACGGCCTTACCGCCGTCGTCCATTCGGTACTGTTCTGGGCCGGCAACGTCATCCTGTCGCCGCTGGTGCTGCTGGTGACGCTGTTTTCCGACCGCAAGCGCACCTTGCACGACCTTTTGCTTGGCACGGTCGTCAGCCGCACCGACCGCTGAAACGGCCCTCTGAAGAGCAGTCGCAACCGATAAAGCGCAAATGTGAAGGCGCCGAGTCAACCACGCCCTCACAATCCTGTTGAATTTTTCGCCGTCCGCGCCAAAGGTAGAGCGATTCGAAGGAGTGTTTCCAAGGCTCGATGACGCAGCATCCGACCCAGTCGCCGCAGTTCTTCCTGACCGCGCCATCGCCGTGCCCCTATCTCGACGGCCAGTTCGAGCGCAAGGTGTTCACGCATCTGGTCGGCGACAAGGCCGCGGAGATGAACGACCTGCTGACGCAAGGCGGCTTCCGGCGCTCGCAGAACATTGCCTACAGGCCGGCATGCGAAACCTGCCGTGCCTGTGTTTCGGTACGCATCCTCGCCCAGGAATTTGTCGCCAGCCGCAACATGAAACGCGTGCTGCACCACAATTCCGATCTCGTCGGCTACATGCACAACGCAGAGCCCTCGACCGAGCAATATTCCCTGTTCCGCAGCTACCTCGATGCTCGCCACCGCCGTGGCGGCATGTCCGACATGACGGTGCTCGACTATGCCATGATGGTCGAGGATACCCATGTCGACACCAAGGTGATCGAGTATCGGCGGCGCGGGCCCGACACGTTCATCACCGGCAAGGGACAGGGCGAGCTGATCGCGGTGGCGCTCACCGACAAGATGGCCGACGGCCTGTCGATGGTCTATTCGTACTTCAATCCCGATTTCGAGGAGCGGTCGCTCGGCACGTTCATGATCCTCGATCACATCGCCCGCGCCAGGGCGATGGGCCTGCCCCATGTCTACCTCGGCTACTGGGTCAACGGCTCGCGCAAGATGAATTATAAGATGCGCTTCATGCCGCAGGAGCATCTCGGCCCAAAAGGCTGGGAGCGCTACACCAATGAAGCGGTTTTACGCTAGTTACTCTTCCCAAATCCGAGCCTAAATATTTTCAACCGAGATGACGCTGGGTCTTTCCGCTGCTTGGCGGCGAGTGTGCAATTGCGCCGATCCACCGCCACTCACGAATTCATTGCGAAAGTCACAGCATGTCGTCTCATGATGCTCACACCAAAGGACTTCTGCTCACCGCGCTTGGCGGGCTGACGCTGACCGTAGACATCCCGCTGATCCGGCTCGCCCATGGCGAGGCGTGGACGATCCTGCTGCTGCGCACCGCCTGCACCTTGGCTGCGGCATTGATCGTGTGGACCATCTGGCGCTCGTTCAGCAAAAATGCGCCACAGCTCATCCCTGGCTGGTCGGGCCTGATCGTCGCCGCGATCTACGGGCTTGGCGCTATCGCCTTCATCACCGGCGTCTACAACACCTCGACGGCCAACCTGGTTTTCATCCTGGCCTTCACCACCATGTTCGCCGCACTGCTGTCGTGGGTGTTTCTGAAGGAGCGGCCCCGACCGCTGACC
The DNA here is from genome assembly GCF_040321735.1 of Mesorhizobium sp. M0293. Lineage (NCBI taxonomy): Bacteria > Pseudomonadati > Pseudomonadota > Alphaproteobacteria > Hyphomicrobiales > Phyllobacteriaceae > Mesorhizobium > Mesorhizobium sp. M0293. The sequence goes on along the minus strand of NZ_JAMYSA010000097.1, from coordinate 16,215 downwards.
CTTGCAGCATTGGCAATGATGATCGTCGGCGTCGCCATCATCGTCGGTGATTCCGTCGGCACCGGATACCTGTTCGGCGACGTGATGGCGTTGTGTTCGGCCTTCCTGATCGCTTGCGCCATCACCATCTCGCGCGCCAGCGGCAAGGACATGGGCTTTACCGCGCTGATCGGCGTCATCCTGCCCTTCGGGCTGGCGGCGTTCATGGTCTCCAGGACCGGCTTTCAGGTGGAGGCGCCATGGTGGATCATCCTCAATGGCGCCGTCATCATGCCGATAGCGTTCTTCTGCCTCGCCAACGGGCCGAAATACATATCAGGGCCTGAAGTGGCGATGTTCTACCTGCTCGAAACCGTGCTGGCGCCGATCTGGGTGTGGATGATTTTCGACGAAACGCCGACGCGCAACAGCTTGATCGGCGGCGGGATCCTGATCGTAACGCTGATCGCCCATTCCCTGTGGCAGTTGCACGAGGGACGCAAGCGCCGTAGCGACCTCGCGGTGCATCATCCGGTGTAGAGCAAGCCGGCTTTCGAGATCAGGCGCTGGCCTCCTTCTTGGCCAAGTCAGGTTCCGGCAGCGCCTCGATCTGTGGGCCGGCTTCGATTTCGGCCGGCGAGCCCGGAGCTATTTCGTCGGCCAGTTCCACCTCACGCAACCATTCGCGCCAGATCGCGACCAGCAGCGCCATCAGCACCGGGCCGATGAACAGGCCGAGAAACCCCATGGTCTTGACGCCGCCGATCAGGCCGAAAAAGGTCGGCAGGAAGGGCAGTTTTATCGGCCCGCCGACCAGTTTCGGGCGCAATGTCTTGTCGACGATGAACAGTTCGACCGCGCCCCACAGGAACAGCGCCAGACCGGCCATCGGCGATCCGCTGGCGGCGAGATAGATCGAGACCAGCGTGAAAGACAGCGGCGCGCCGCCGGGGATCAGCGCCATGACGCCGGTCAGGGCGCCGAGCGTTACCGGCGACGGCACGCCGGCCAGCCAGTAGGCAACGCCCAGCACCAGGCCTTCGCCGATGGCGATGACGGTCATGCCGGTCACGGTCGACGAGATCGTTGCCGGCACGACGCGCGAGATCCGCTCCCATCTGGTCGGCAGGATACGTTCGCCGAGGCGGTCGACCTGGCCGGCAAAGTGTTCGCCGTCGCGATAGGCGAAGAACAGCGCGATCATCATGAACAGCAGCGTCAGGAGCAGGCCGAAGGCACTGCCGCCGGCGGCCAGCACGCCGCGATAGATGCTGCCGATGTTGGCGCCGCTGACCAGCTGGATCAGTTCACCAATGCCGCCGGGATGGCCAAAATTGGTCGTCCATTGCTCGTTCAGCCACTCGCCCACGACAGGCATGGTGGCGATCCAGTGCGGCGTGACCGCGCCATGCCGGTTGGTCTCGATCGCCCAGGCGACCCACTCGCGGACCTCGTTGATCGCATAGGTGCCGGCGAGAGCGATCGGTATCACCAGGAAGGCGAGGATGAAGAGGATGGCAAAGGTCGCGGCGATGGTGCGGTTGCCGCCGACCGCGACAAGCAGGCGGCGGTAGAGCGGCCAGCTGGCGAAGGCGATGACCAGCGCCGCCAGCACAGGAAACAGGAAGCCGTGGAAGAAATAGACGCCGGCGGCGACGATCAGCACCAGCAGCCAGCGCGCCGCCGACAGCGGCGGAATGACGGCGGCCCGCAGCGGCGTCGACAGGCCGAACAAGCGCTGCTGTCGTTCCGGTTTCTGGATTCTGGATTCCTTCAAACGCCTGCCTCTCTCAAACACCCTTCCCGCTTATGAACTGACATAGTGCAGCAATCGTGACGATAGTCCAAATGGTCAGGGATCTCCCCCCTCGAGGGGGAGATGGCCGGCAGGCCAGAGGGGGTCGCCGCGCATGAAGCGCCAGCCTCCTCCGTCTGCGATAGGAGGTCGCGTCCGGTCGAACCGACCCCCTCTGTCGCCTTTGGCGACATCTCCCCCTCGAGGGGGGAGATTAGCTACCCGAATTTCCCCGTCCTCGGGAATCCCTTCGGCACCATGCGTCCGGCCGAGGCGCGGGCGCCGATCCATTCGGCCAGTTCCTCGCGCGACCTTGTGAAGGTGCGGTCGGCTGAATCCTGCCAGGAGAGCCCGCTCTCCAGCGTGAACGGCTTGAGATCGAGAAGGCCGCCGTCCTTGTATTTCTGCAGCCGCACGCCCTTGCCGCGGCCCATCTCCGGAATTTCGGAGAGCGCGAACACCAGCATCTTGCGATTCTCGCCGACGATGGCGAGATGATCACCCGTCACCGGGATGCAGCGCTTGGCTTCGTCCGGCGCCTTGACGTTCATTACCTGCTTGCCTTTGCGGGTGTTGGCGACGACTTCCTCCTCAGGCACGATGAAGCCGTTGGCGTCATGCGAGGCCAACAGCAGCTTGCGCTTCGGATCGTGAACGAAGGCGGTGACGATGTCCTGATCATTGTCCATGTCGACGATGATGCGGATCGGCTCGCCATGGCCGCGGCCGCCGGGCAGCCGGTCGGCACCGATGGTATAGAACTTCCCGCCGGTGGTGAAGACCAGCACCTTGTCGGTGGTCTGGGCATGGAAGGCGAGCTTGAGGCTGTCGCCCTCCTTGAAGGTCAGCGTCGAGAGGTCGGCCAGATGCCCCTTCATCGCCCGCAGCCAGCCTTTTTCCGAGACGACCACGGTGACCGGTTCGCGCTCGATCATGGCGTGCGCAATGTCGGTCAGATCATGCTCGGGCGCATCGGCGAACTGGGTGCGGCGCTTGCCGAGCTCGGTCTCCGGACCGAACTTGTCGCGGATGTTGGTGACTTCCCACTTGATCGTCGCCCACTGCTTCTCGTTCGAAGCAAGCAGTGCCTCGATCTGCTTCTTCTCGGCGCTCAGTCCGTCGAATTCCTTGCGGATCTCGAATTCTTCCAGCTTGCGCAGAGCGCGCAGCCGCATGTTGAGGATGGCTTCAGCCTGGGTGTCGGTGAGCGACCAGCGGGCCATCATGACCTGCTTTGGCTCATCCTCCTCGCGGATGATCCTGATCACCTCGTCGATGTTGAGGTAGGCGATCAGGTAACCGGCAAGGATTTCCAGGCGCCGTTCGATCTCACCAAGCCGGTGTTTCGAGCGGCGGACCAAAACGTCGCGGCGATGCTCGAGCCATTCCTGCAGCACGCCCTTCAGCGACAGCACATTGGGCACCTTGCCGCGCGACAGCACGTTCATGTTGAGCGGAAAACGGCTTTCGAGTTCGGTGAGCTTGAACAGCGATTCCATCAGGATGCCGGGGTCGACCGAGCGGCTCTTCGGCACCAGCACGACACGGATGTCTTCCGCGCTTTCGTCCCTGATATCCTCGAGCAGCGGCAGCTTGCGCGCCATCAACAGCTCGGCGATCTTTTCGATCAGCCGCGCCTTCTGCACGCCATAGGGAATTTCGGTGACGACGATGCTCCAGGTGCCCCTGCCCTGGTCCTCCTGGATCCATTTCGAGCGGACGCGAAAGCCGCCCCGGCCGGTTTCATAGGCTTCGAGGATCGAGGCGCGGCTGTCGACGATGATGCCGCCGGTCGGGAAATCCGGGCCCTGGACGAAGTCCATCAGCTTCGCCACCGGCGCGTCCCGATGTTCGATCAGGTGAAGCGCCGCGTCGCAAAGCTCAGCCGCATTGTGCGGCGGGATCGATGTCGCCATGCCCACCGCGATGCCGGACGAGCCGTTGGCCAGCAGGTTCGGGAAGGCGCCGGGCAAAACCACCGGCTCTTCGTCTTCTTCATTGTAGGTCGGCCGAAAGTCGACGGCGTCCTCGGTGATGCCGGACAGCAGTTCGGTCGCCACATCGGTCATGCGCGCTTCGGTGTAACGCATGGCGGCGGCGTTATCGCCGTCGATGTTGCCGAAATTGCCTTGTCCGTCGACCAGGGGGTAGCGCATCGAAAAATCCTGCGCCAACCGCACCAGAGCGTCATAGATCGACTGGTCGCCATGCGGGTGGAACTTGCCCATCACCTCGCCGACGATGCGGGCGCATTTGGCAAAGCCCTGATCGGGGTTGAGGCGCAGCAGGCGCATCGCGTGCATGATACGGCGATGGACCGGCTTCAGTCCGTCGCGCACGTCGGGCAGCGCCCGGTGCATGATGGTCGACAGCGCATAGGCAAGATAGCGCTCTTCCAGCGCCTTCTTCAGATCGACCGGCTCGATATGATCGCCACCGCCATTTTCAGGCGGCAAAAGCCTTTTTCCCATGGGCTGGGACTAGCCGAGCGGGTGATTCGCGGCAAGAGGCAGGCAGCTATGCCGGACCTTCTGCAACATGAAACCGTGCGCCAAGGGATATCGACCAACATCAGCCTGTTACATGCGGGTTCTAAGGCCGAGCGCGATGATATCGCCCACCGGCTCTTCATGATAAATTAGCCGGTTCGCACATAGACGGTGGGATCGGGTTTGCCTTTCGCCGTGATTTTTGACCATTGTGCCGGGACACGCCTTTTTCCCGTCCAGTTCGTCACGGAATGGTGATGGCGCAAAGAATTGAAAAAACAATTTCAGGACACTCTCAGGGACCTTGCGATGACAATCAAACGCTCAACTCTCAAGAAATTCGCATTTTCTACCTTTTTGCTCACACTGCCGCTGAACGCCGCCCTCGCCCAGGATGCGGCGGTTGCCGACCGGCTGAAGGCGGCACTTTCCGCCCAGGGCGTCGACATCACCTGGACCGGCGTGACCGGTGACAACACCAGCATGGTGCTGCAGGGCGTTGCCATCAAACCGGCGGCGGAAAAGGAAGCGCTCCCCATCGGCGACGTCAAACTCGAAGGCGTCACCGAGGCCAATGGCGGCTATGACATCGCCACCGTGTCGACGGCTGCCTTCCAGCACAGCAAGGACGGCGTCACTCTCGATCTCAGCCCGTTCGTCATCCACGACATGTCCGTTCCGGCCGACGGCGCGACCAGCCCCTTGGGCTCGCTGATGATGTACAAGTCTGCCGAACTCTCGAACATGACCGTCAAGGTCGCCGACAAGACCGCCTTCTCGATGGACGGGCTTGCCATCGAGATCACTCCGCCGGCGGACGGCAAGGCGATGGAATTCACCGCCACCACGGAGAAGTTCAACGCCGACCTGACGCTGGTCGACGATCCCAAGTCCAAGGAAGTGATCAACGCGCTCGGCTACCAGAACATCGCGGGCAATCTCGAGATGGCCGGCACCTGGCAGCCTTCGGATGGAAAGATGGAACTGTCGAAATACGACATCTCCGTCGAGAATGCCGGCACGTTCGGAATGACCTTCGATCTCGGCGGCTACACGATGGACTTCATCAAGTCGCTGCAGGAAATGCAGAAGAAGATGGCGGCACAGCCTGAAGGCGCCGACAATTCAGCGCAAGGCATGGCCATGCTCGGCCTGTTGCAGCAGCTTTCGTTCAACGGCGCCTCGATCCGCTTCGACGACGATTCGCTGACCAACAAGGTGCTGGACTATGTCGGCAAGCAGCAAGGCATGTCCGGCAAGGACATCGCCAACCAGGCCAAGGCGATCGTGCCGTTCGGCATGGCGCAGCTCAACAACCCGGAACTGACGGCGCAGGTCACGGCCGCGGTCGGCAAATATCTCGACGATCCGAAGAGCCTCGAGATCTCGGCCGAACCTCCGGCATCGGTGCCGTTCGCGCTGATCATGGCGGGCGCCATGTCCAATCCGCTCGACCTGCCGAAGACGCTCGGCGTCACCGTCAAGGCCAACGAAGACTGATCGAAGCGACCTCAAGATGCGAAAAGCCCGGCAGCGATGCCGGGCTTTTTATTGGGATTAGCGGATCGAAAGAATCGGTTCGGGCGGTTTTTTAAAGTATCGCCCGAAGCGCGATCAGGCGTCCTTCTTGGGCGCAGCAACGCGCAGCGACAGTTCGCGAAGCTGCTGCGGGCTCGCTTCCGAGGGCGCGCTCATCAGCAAATCATAGGCCTGCTGGTTCATCGGGAACATGGTGACCTCGCGCAGGTTCTTCGCCCCGACAAGCAGCATGACGACACGGTCGATACCGGCAGCCATGCCGCCATGCGGCGGCGCGCCGTACTGGAAGGCGCGGTAGAGGCCGCCAAAGCGCTCCTCGACCGTGGCGCGATCCAGCCCGACCGTCTCGAACGCCTTGACCATGGTTTCGGGCAGATGGTTGCGGATACCTCCGCTGGCGATCTCGAAACCGTTGCAGACCATGTCGTACTGGAACGCCTTGATGCCGAGCAGGTCCTCGCCATTCAGCGCATCGATACCGCCTTGCGGCATCGAGAACGGGTTGTGGGCGAAGTCGATCTTCTTCTCTTCCTCGTTCCACTCGAAGAACGGGAAGTCGACGATCCAGCACAGTTCGAAACGTTCGCGGTCGACAAGGTTCAACTCCTCGCCGGCGCGCGTGCGCGCGGCACCCGCGAAGGAGACAAACTTGTTCGGATCGCCGGCGACGAAGAAGGCAGCGTCGCCATCGGCAAGGCCGAGCTGCTGCCGGATCGCTTCGGTCCGCTCCTCGCCGATGTTCTTGGCGAGCGGGCCGGCGCCTTCGAGCTTGTCGCCCTCCTTGCGCCAGAAGATGTAGCCCAGCCCCGGCTGGCCCTCGCCTTGCGCCCAGGAATTCATGCGGTCGCAGAAGGCGCGGCTGCCGCCGGTCTTCGCCGGAATGCCCCACACCTCGGCCTTCGCATCGTTGGCCAGGATGTTGGCGAACACCTTGAAGCCGGAGTCGCGAAAATGGTCGGAGACGGTCTGCATCTCGATCGGGTTGCGCAGGTCGGGCTTGTCGGTGCCGTATTTGCGCATAGCGACGTCGTAGGGAATGCGCTGAAAGTTCTGCGTCACCGGCTTGCCGGTGGCGAAGGTCTCGAACACGCCCCGCATCACCGGTTCCATGGTCGACAGCACGTCGTCCTGCTCAACGAAGCTCATTTCGAGGTCGAGCTGGTAGAATTCGCCGGGCAGACGGTCGGCGCGCGGATCCTCGTCGCGGAAGCAGGGCGCGATCTGGAAATAGCGGTCGAAGCCCGACACCATGATCAGCTGCTTGTACTGCTGCGGCGCCTGCGGCAACGCGTAGAAGGTGCCGGGATGGATGCGCGACGGCACCAGGAAGTCGCGCGCGCCTTCCGGCGACGAGGCGGTCAGGATCGGCGTCGAGAATTCGGTGAAACCAACCTCGTCCATGCGCCTGCGCATCTCGGAGATGATTTTCGTCCGCGCAATGATGTTCTTGTGCAGGGTCTCGCGGCGCAGGTCGAGGAAACGGAATTTCAGCCGGATGTCTTCGGGATAGTCAGGCTCGCCGAACACCGGCAGCGGCAATTCCTTGGCAGCCGACAGCACTTCGATTTCGCGGGCGAAAATCTCGATCTCACCGGTCGGCAAATTGGCGTTCGTGGTCTCGGGCAAGCGCGCCTTGACCTCGCCGTCGACGCGGATGACCCACTCGCCGCGCACGGTCTCGGCGACCTTGAAGGCCGGCGAATCCGGATCGGCGACGATCTGGGTCAGGCCATAATTGTCGCGCAGGTCGATGAAGAGCAGGCCGCCATGATCGCGCACGCGATGCACCCAGCCCGACAGGCGAACGGTCGAGCCGACGTCGCTCTTCCTCAACTGGGCACAGGTATGGCTGCGGTAACGGTGCATTGTCATTGGCAAAGTCCGGGGTGCTGGGTTGCGGGCCGAAGCATTACAGCCCGGCCGGAAAATTTGCGCGAAAAGCGCATGAGAGGCCGGATTTGTCAAGGCAAGCTGGCTTCGGGTTGCGTCTTGGTTTCGACCTTCAGTGTCCAAGTCTCTTGCCGGCCTTCATGCATTGCCGCCAGAAGTGTTTCTTGCGACGATGCAGTCATCAAACGATTTGGAGATGCTTTGTGCCAAAACGCTCTCTGCCAAAGGGCATCGGGCCACATAATGGCCGCGAGTTGGAATTGATGCTTCGGAGCGACAAGCCAATGGCCTTGTTCGCGGCAGAACCGGGCATGGACGCCGAAGATGTTGGAGACGCGCATTTCAAGCCGTTTGTCGACGAAGGCCGCATTCTGAAGTTCTCCCAGGTTGATCCCAAAACGTCCGTGGAAGAACGCTGCTACTGCCTGCCGACAGAGGAATGGCGCGGCAAGCTCAGCCTGCTGATCGCTCGTATGTGTCGCAGCGGAGAAGCCTTTGACGTCTTCACATCGAATGATCTGGCGAGACTGGAGGGTGCTCTCCTTGGCTATTCAAAGGAGAGTGTTGAAGCGTTCGTTGCACATGCGGCGTCGCTGAAGCTGCAGAATTCCAGCACGGATTGAACGGCCTACCCGTTCTCGGCCTAGGCCGAATTCGAACTATGCCACCAGGATTGCCGCTGGCGTTGGTGGAAGCGATGGTTCAAGAAGGGATCACCGACACGTGATTGCCTCTTAATGTCCTCCATCCGCCCGCTGATCCCGCTCCTTCTCGCCGCCGGCATCCTGCTTGGCGGCAATGGGCTGCAGAGCACGTTGATCGCGCTGCGCGGCGCGCAGGAAGGGTTTTCAGCTTCCTACATCGGCCTGATGGGCACCTTCTACTTCGCCGGCTTCCTGCTCGGTTGCCTGGCCATCACCCGCATCATGAAGGCGGTTGGCCATATCAGGGCGTTTTCGGCGCTGGCGGCGATCGCCTCGGTCGGCACCTTGCTCCTGGTGCTGGTCATCGATCCGGTGATGTGGTGCGCGGTGCGCTTTGCCGGCGGTTTCTGTTTTGCGGGGCTGTTCACGATCGTCGAAAGCTGGCTGAATTCCGGCGTCGGCAATCGCGACCGCGCGCGCGTGCTGGCGATCTACCGGATGGTCGATATTGGTTCGGTGACCGGTGCCCAGTTCCTGATCCCGATCTTCGGCGCCGGCGGTTTCGCCATCTTCGCCATCATGTCGATGATGATCACGCTCTCGCTGGTGCCGGTCTCGCTCGGCGACCGCTCCAACCCGACGCCGCCCGAGGACGTCAAGCTCGACCTGGCGCGCGTCTGGCGGATTTCGCCGCTGGGCTGCTTCGGCTGCATCGCCGTCGGCGTCACCAACAGCGCCTTTCGCACGTTGTCGCCGGTTTATGCCGAGCAGATCGGCATGTCGGTCGCCGATGTCGTCACCTTCGTCAGCGTCGGCATTTTCGGCGGCGCCATCATCCAGTATCCGCTGGGTTACCTCTCCGACCGCTGGGACCGGCGCCGTGTGCTGTTGATGACGACCTGCTGCGCGATGTTTTCAGCATTGGCGCTGGTGTTCATCGCCGGCAACAATCCGCTGCTAAACTTCATCCTCATCTTCATCTTCGGCTGTTTCGCCATGCCGCTCTATTCGCTGTCGGCGGCGCACTCCAACGACCGCGCCGATACCGGCGAGTTCGTGCTGATCAACGCTGCGCTGATGTTGTTCTATTCCTTCGGCGCCATTGGCGGCCCGTTCGCCGCCTCGACGGCGATGCAGTATTTCGGACCGGGCGCCCTGTTTGTATTCAGCGCCGCGGTCTATGCGATCTTCATCGCCGTCATCCTCTACCGGATGCAGGCCCGGTCCGGCGTGCCGGCAGGAAGGCGCAGCCGCTTCACCGCGCTGTTGCGCACCTCGACGGTTTTCGCACGGCTGACGAGAAGAAACAGCGATTCCGATGGGCCGGCGGAGCCGTGACGACGGTGCCAAAGCTTGACGAAAGCCCCGCCGGCTGAAATCTAGGAAGACCTTACTCCTGCCAAAAGCGATTTGATGCACGTCATCACCACCCAGAAAGAACTCGAGACCGTTCTCGCCGCTTTCGAAAAGTCGGATTTCGTCACCGTCGATACCGAATTCATTCGAGAAACGACCTTTTGGCCGATCCTGTGCCTTATCCAGATGGCCGCACCCGGCGTGACGGCGCTGATCGATCCGCTGTCGCCAGACATCGACCTGAAGCCGTTCTTCAAGCTGATGGCCAATGAGGCGGTGGTCAAAGTCTTCCACGCAGCACGGCAGGACATCGAAATCATCGTCCATCTCGGCGATCTGGTTCCGCATCCGGTGTTCGACACGCAAGTGGCGGCGATGGTCTGCGGCTTTGGCGACAGCGTTTCCTACGATCAGCTCGTGCAGCGCATCACCGGCGCGCGGCTCGACAAGTCATCGCGCTTCACCGATTGGCGCCACCGGCCGCTTTCCGACAAGCAGCTCGATTACGCGCTGGCCGACGTCACCCATCTGATCGAGGTCTTTCAGCACCTCAGCGCCGAGCTGGTACGGGAAAACCGCGCTCATTGGCTCAACGAGGAGATGGAGGTCCTGACCTCGCGCGAGACCTATGACCCGCATCCCGAGGACGCCTGGAAGCGATTGAAGATGCGGCTGCGCAAGCCGCAGGAACTTGCGATCGTGCAGAGCGTGGCGGCGTGGCGCGAGCGCGAGGCGCGCGAACGCGACGTGCCGCGCGGCCGTGTGCTCAAGGACGACGCGATCTACGAGGTGGCGCAGCAGGCGCCGCGCGACGTGGCAGCCCTTGGCAAGCTGCGCACGACGCCGAAGGGCTGGGAACGCTCGTCGACGGCAACGGCGCTGCTTGGCGCGGTCAACACCGCGCTTGCCTTGCCCAAGGATCAGATGCCGAAACTGCCAAAGAGTTTCCAGCCGCCCGAGGGCTCCAACGCGGCGGCGGAGCTGTTGAAGGTGCTGCTGCGGATCGTCGCCGAAAAGGAAGGCGTCGCCTCGAAGGTGCTGGCCTCCAGCGACGACATCGACCGTATCGCGGCCGAGGGCGAGGATGCCGACGTACAGGCTCTGCAGGGCTGGCGGCGCGCCGTGTTCGGCGAGGCAGCGCTCAAGCTGGTGCGCGGCGAGATCGGCATCAAGTTCGACAAGCGCAAGATAGCGCTGTTCGACCTCTAGGCGAGCGGACTTCCCTTCTCCCCTTGTGGGAGAAGGGAGAACTGCCCTGGCTCAAACCGCTCCGAGCAGGTGCAGCGCAAACCAGATCCATCCCAGCAAAAGTACCACCGCACCGACGAAGAAAGAGCGGCTGCGCAGCAGCAGATTGTTGCTGGTCAGGTGAATCCAGGCATGGAAATAGCGCGACGCGACAAAAATCCACATCAGCGCCAGAGTCAGATAGTTTACGCCGTTGGTCAGGTGCAGCATCAGGCACAGCACATAAAACAACACCGGCAGCTCGAACTGATTGATGAGATTGGCGGCAACGGCAGAGCTGGAACTCGGCTCGGTCGAGCGCGCCTTGTACTGACCCGGCTTGGCCTCGCCTGACTTGACCGCGCCGTATCTGCGACGACCCAGGACGACATAGACGATGTAGATCAGCAGCACATGCGCCAGAACAGGCCAGAAGATCGTGGTCTGGTTCATGAAGTGCCCCCTGCCCCGTCTGGCATCAAGCCTGGCGTTTCTGGCCTGCCAGCCAGAAGGCGGCAATGACGATCACCGGGACGGCGAAAAGCGCGAATTTGGTGACGGTCAGCGCCGAGGCCAAGGACAGCGAGTCCGGGTTGGCCGACAGGAAATCCGACAGAAGCCGCGCCACCGCGATGTTCTGGGCGTAGTCGGCAAGCGTGTAGGGCAGCACCAGGACCAGCGCGAAGATCGATTGCAGTTGGCTCGGCAGCTCGCGGAAGTTCTTCAATCGCCGGCCCGTGGCCAGGATCAGGCTGACTAGCGTCACCGACAGCAGCGCCGGGAACAGGAGATCGAAGGTCAGATAGTGCCAGACGAGAATGATCTCGCCGCCGCGCCGGCCGAGCGCCGTCAGCCAGGCCATGCCTTCGTCGGGCGTGAAGCCAAAAATGCGCATGTCGAGTGACGGCAAGCCGCCACTCAACTGGCGGAAATAGAGGAATTCCATCGCCGTCATGGCGATGAATAGCGCCGCCGACAGGAAACAGAGCGCGGCCACATGGCGTGACAGCCGCAGGATCGTTGCGGTCAGGTTCCGCCCGATCCCGTACTGGTCAGGCTCCGCCGGGATAATTCGGGCTTTCGCGGGTAATCGTGACGTCATGGGCGTGGCTTTCACGAAGTCCGGCATTGGATATGCGCACAAAAGTGGCGCGCTCGCGGAAATCGGCAAGGTCGCGGCCACCAACATAACCCATAGCGGCTTTCAAGCCGCCCGCAAGCTGGTGCAGCACGCCGGACACAGGTCCTTTGTAGGGAACCTGCCCTTCGATGCCTTCCGGAACCAGTTTCAGCGTGTCGCGCACCTCGGCCTGGAAGTAGCGATCGGCGGAACCGCGGGCCATCGCGCCGACCGAGCCCATGCCGCGATACGCCTTGAAGGAGCGGCCCTGGTGCAGATAGACCTCGCCCGGGCTTTCGTCGGTTCCAGCCAGCAGCGAGCCGATCATTGCGGCACTCGCGCCGGCGGCGAGCGCCTTGGCGAGATCGCCGGAATATTTGATGCCGCCGTCGGCGATCACCGAAACGCCGGATTTGTACGCCGTTTCGACCGCCGACATGATCGCCGAAAGCTGCGGCACGCCGACGCCGGCCACGATGCGGGTGGTGCAGATGGAACCCGGACCGATACCGACCTTGACGGCGTCGGCACCGGCGTCGATCAGCGCCTGCGTGCCTGCGGCGGTGGCGACGTTGCCGGCTAGGATGCGAACCGAATTGGAGAGCTTCTTGGCGCGCGTCACCGCGTCCAGCACGCGCTGCGAGTGACCATGCGCGGTGTCGATCACCAGAAGGTCGACGCCGGCATCGATGAGGCGTTCGGCGCGTTCGAAACCGTCATCGCCAACGCTGGTGGCGGCGGCGGCGCGCAAGCGGCCCTGCACGTCCTTGGTGGCGTGCGGGTTGAGCTGCGACTTCTCGATGTCCTTGACGGTGATCAGCCCGACGCAATTGCCCTGCCTGTCGACGACGACCAGCTTTTCGATCCTGTGCTGATGGAGAAGCCGCTTGGCCTCGTCCTGGTCGACATTCTCCTTGACCGTGATCAGGTTGTCACGGGTCATCAGTTCATGGACCTTCTGCGCCGGATCGGACGCGAAGCGCACGTCGCGATTGGTCAGGATGCCGATCAGCCGCCCGACCTTGTGTCCACCGGTACCGCCATTCTCGACCACCGGAATGCCCGAGATCGAATAGCTGCGCATCAGGCCCAGCGCGTCGGCGAGCGTCGCGTCGGGGCCGATGGTGACGGGATTGACCACCATGCCGGATTCGAATTTCTTGACCTGACGCACCTGCTCGGCCTGTTCGGCCGGCGAGAAATTGCGGTGGATGACGCCGATGCCGCCGGCCTGGGCCATAGCGATGGCAAGCCGCGCCTCGGTGACGGTGTCCATAGCCGCCGACAGGATCGGCACATTGAGGTCGATGTCGCCGGCGATGCGGGTGCGGACATCGGTTTCGCCGGGCATGACCTCGGAATGACCGGGCTGCAGCAGCACGTCGTCAAAGGTCAGCGCCAATGCGCCGGTGGACGTTTCGATGATTTTTGCCATGGCCAGTCCTCGGAATACAAAAAAGCGCTGGACCGGAATGGACAGCGCCGACTCGTTTCTTCCCTTTCAGGATTGGCGCTGGCTGGTACCACGTCCCGGCGCCGATGAAAAGCCAATGATTTCGCGCTCCCGCAATGGTGACTTTTCGTCCAAAGGGATGCCACCTGTGGTTGCCGGTCGCACAAAAGTGACAGCAAATTAATGCGACATCCAGGCGAAGGCATGGTAACCGCCGGCTTCAAGGCCGACATGCAATCGGCGACGCAAACATTCACGTCTGGACGCGTTCCTTGAACCGCACCATCCCGCTCATACTGGCGGTCGCCCTTTTCATGGAAAACATGGATTCGACCGTCATCGCCACATCGCTGCCGGCGATCGCAATCGACATTCACACCAGCCCGATTGCGCTGAAGCTGGCGCTGACCGCCTATCTGGTTTCGCTGGCGATCTTCATTCCGATCAGTGGCTGGATGGCCGACCGTTTCGGCGCCAAGAATGTGTTTCGTGCCGCGATCGCGGTGTTCATCGTCGGCTCGATCGCCTGCGCCCTTTCCGGTTCGCTACCGGCTTTCGTGGTCTCGCGCTTCCTGCAAGGCATCGGAGGCGCCATGATGACGCCGGTCGGGCGGCTGGTGCTGGTTCGCGCGACACCCAAAAGCGAACTCGTCGCGGCAATGTCCTGGCTGACCGTTCCGGCACTGGTCGGGCCACTGGTCGGGCCGCCCGTCGGCGGCTTCATCACCACCTACTTCACCTGGCACTGGATTTTTCTGATCAATGTGCCTATCGGCGTGGCCGGCATCTGGCTGGCGACCCGTTTCCTGCCGGAGACCGAACCCGCGCAGACCCCGCCACTTGATTTCATCGGCTTCGTGCTGAGCGGGCTGGCGGCGTCCGGCGTGGTGTTCGGCCTGTCGGTGGTCAGCTTGCCCTATCTGCCGCCAATCGTCGGTGTCATCACCGTAGCGGTTGGCCTCGTGTCGGGCACGCTCTATCTGCTGCATGCGCGCCATGCCAAAAACCCGCTGCTGGCGCTCGAACTGTTCCGCAACCAGGTGTTCCGTTCATCGGTGCTTGGCGGCGGACTGTTCCGCATCGGCATCGGTGCCGTGCCGTTCCTGTTGCCCCTGATGTTCCAGATCGGCTTCGGGCTGACGCCGTTCCAGTCCGGCATGATCACCTTCGTCTCGGCGATCGGCGCCATCGGTATGAAATTCGTCACCGCGCTGATCTTCCGCGTCGCTGGTTTCCGTCGCATGCTGGTTATCGGTTCGCTGGTCGCCGCGGCGTCGATTGCCATCAACGGCCTGTTCACACCCGACACACCCTATCTGCTGATGCTGGCCATGCTGCTCGTCGGCGGCTTCATCCGCTCGATGTTCTTCACCGGCGTCAATGCGCTCGCCTATGCCGAGGTTTCGGCAGAAGACACCAGCAAGGCTACGCCGATTGCCGCCGTCTTCCAGCAGCTGTCGATCGCGCTTGGCGTGGCGGTGGCCGGCGGCATCCTGGAAGTGTCCACGGGCCTGCACGGCCGGTCACTGACGCTGGCGGATTTCCACACCGCGTTTTTCGTCGTCGCGGCAATCTCCGCCGTCGCGTCCCTGTCGTTCATGCGGCTGGCGCCCGATGCCGGCAACGCCGTCTCCGGCCATGGCCGGCTGACGACACCCAAGACGCTGGAAACGGTGAGCCCGCCGGGCAACTGACGCGGCTTAAGTTTCGGGCTCGCCCTCTGGACGTTCCAATCCGCCCGACGGCGGCTCTCGCCCCTTGAAGTCCTTGGCCAAGAGATAAAGCTCCACCGATTCATCGCGCGACGCCGGCGGCTTCACATGATGCACCGAGCGGAAGTTCTTCTTGAGCATGGAGAGCAGCTCGTTTTCGGCGCCGCCCTGGAAGGTCTTGGCAAGGAAATGCCCGCCCGGCTTCAGGACCGACAGCGCGAAATCGGCCGCCACCTCGCACAGATGCATGGTGCGGATGTGGTCGGTCCGCTTGTGGCCGGTGGTGGGTGCCGCCATGTCGGACAGCACGATATCGGGGTCGCCGCCCAGTGCCTCGGCCAGCCTTTGCGGCGCCAGCGGATCGAGGAAATCCATCAACAGCACCGGTGCGCCGGGAACGGCGTCCATTTCCAGATAATCGATGCCGATGACATGCGGCTTGTCGGCCGTCGATTTCGTGCGCGCGGCCGCGACCTGGCACCAGCCGCCGGGCGCGGCGCCGAGGTCGATGACCTTCATGCCGGGTTTGAGCAGATGATGCTTGTCGTCGATCTCGATCAGCTTGTAGGCCGCGCGCGAGCGATAGCCGTCAGCCTTGGAGCGCTGGACATAGGGATCGTTGATGTGGCGCTGCAGCCAGCGGCGCGACGATTCCTTCAGGCCGCTCTTCTTCTTGATCCGCGTCTTCAACACGCGAATGCTGGCGGATCCTGGTTTTTCCGGTTTCTTGGTCATTGCCTGATTTCTTGTCCGAGTTTTCTAACTCGCCGAGTTGTGGCCGTTTTTCGACGTCTGCGCGTTTCGTGAACGGCTTCCCCCACTCCGTCTCGGCTTCGCCGAGCCACCTCTCCCCCCTCCGGAGGGAGAGGAAGGGTGCCAAGGCCGGCGTCCTCGCGCCTTTCCTCTCCCCCGTCGATCGGGGGAGAGGTGGGGCGCGCGGACAGCGGCCGGGGGGGGGGGCGGGGTGCCCAACACCACCAGAGGGGGGGATGCGAGGGCGACGCACATCAA
>NZ_JAMYSA010000096.1:0-22689 GCF_040321735.1 Mesorhizobium sp. M0293 | reverse complement strand
GCGCTGCAGTGCGACCGCCTCGCCGTTGACGTGCACTTTGACGCTGGCCGTCTCGGCGGCTTCACTGGGCAGGTCAAGCGCAATGACGATCTCGTGCTGCTCGCCGGTAGGCCGCGTCTCGGCGGCGAGTTTTATGGCAAACGGCGACGCCTTGCCGTCGCCGGCTCGGGCAGGGCGGCTCGAAAAGACTTCGTCGGGCAGCTCGGGCGTGCGCGGCGGGCGGGTCCGGCGCCGACTGGAGAGTTCGTAGTCGCCAGCCATGCGCAGCAGCCTTTCGTCGTCGTAAGCCTTGCCGGCGAAGGTCAGGCCGGCCGGCATGCCGATGTCGGCCATGGTGCCCATCGGCACGGTGACGGTCGGGATGCCGAAATGGCGCCAGACCAGATTGCCGTTGGCGACCCAGGTGCCGTTGCGCCAGGCGAGCGCGGCGGATGCCTCGTCGACATCGGCATCGGCCGGTCCGATATCGGCCGCGGCGGGCAACACCACGGCGTCGATGCCCTGAGCGTCCAACCAGTCTTCGAAATCGATCCGCCGTATCGCTTCCAGTCCCTTCAGGCCCTCTTCGAGCGTTGGAATATCCAACACGGGCGTGATGCCGGCTCGCGCCCGCTCGACATACTCGGCCAGGTCAAAGCCGCCTTCGTAGCGGTCGGGCAGTGTGCCCGGCGGCTGCGGGAAGATTTTTGGACCGTCGACCAAGGCGAGATTAGGCAGGGCGGGGTCGGCGTTGGCGCGCAAAAAGTCGTCCCAGCCCCAGATGCAGAGATCCCAGAGTTCGCGGTCGGCGAACTCTTCTGGTACCAGCCCGCGCTCGACCATGGTGCGCGCGCCGGGGCGGTCGCGCTCGTAGTTGGAAACGACGGGAAAATCGACCTCCACCACTTCGGCGCCAAGCCGCTTCAGATCGGCCGCCGCCTGTTCCCAGAGGGTAAGCACCGAGGCGCGGGTTTCGATCGGCGCATCGGCGTCGCTGTCGCGGCCGATATACATTCCGGGCACGCCGAGCCGGATGCCTTTCAACGATCCCGCCAGTGCGAGATCGGTATAGCGTGGCGGCCGCACGTCGGAACTTTTCGGCAGGGTGACCCAGGGCTGCGCGCGCCAGAAATCGCCTACCGTCTCAGGATCGTTGGCGACAATCACGTCGAGCAGTTCGAGCATGTCGGGCACGCTACGCGTGTGCGGCACCACGACATCCATGGTTGGCACCAGCGGCCAGTTGCCGCGCACCGAAATGATGCCGCGTGATGGTGTGTAGGCGACCAGCGCGTTGTTGGTCGCCGGCGCGCGGCCGGACGACCAGGTTTCCTCGCCAAGCCCGAAGGCGCAGAAGCTGGCCGCCGTCGCCGTGCCGGATCCGTTGGATGAGCCCGACGCGAAGGCCGCGGTGAGGAAGTTTGCGTTATAGGGGCTTTCAGAGCGGCCGTAGACGCCGCGTTGCATGCCGCCATTGGCCATCGGCGGCATGTTGGTCAGGCCGATCAGCACGGCGCCGCCGGCGCGCAGCCGGGCGATGGTGAAGGCATCCTCATTGGCAATGAGATGCTCGAAGGCTGGCGAGCCGGCGGCCACCGTCAGGCCGGATACTTTGTAGCTGTCTTTGGCAGTGTAGGGGATGCCGTCGAGCGGCCCGAGCATGGCGCCGTTGCGGCGCCGCTGGTCGGAGGCGGCCGCCTCCTCGAACATCGCTGGATTGAGCACCGGAACGGCGTTGAGAGCTATGCCGTGGCGGTCGAAATGCGCGATGCGCCTGAGATACGCACCGACCAGTTCGACGCTGGTGACAGTGCCGTCATCGAGCGCGCGGCGCAATTGGCCGATCGTCGCTTCGACGAGATGAAGGCTGGCATTCATCATCACTGGTCCCACATTTCCACGCGCCATGGATGAGCGAGGCAGCAGACTTCGGCAAGAGCCTATCGCGATCTTTGTTGGAACTTTTGTCCGGCTGGCGATGTTGGGTGTATGGTGCGATTCCGAAATGGCCAGGAGGGTGCTGCCGATGACCACGAAATGCGTTGCTATCCTAGCTCTCGCTGTGGCAACGGGCTCAAGCCTCTGTGCCCCGGCCTTCGCCAGTGACCGGCATTACGACCGCCGAGCCCACTCCGAACGCTACGTTCCCGCCGAAGGCGATCTCATCGACATCCTGTTCGGCGGCCCGCGTTACTACGATCAGCAGCTGTTCACGACGGCGGCTGGCGCCTGTTCCTACCATCGCGTCGGACCCGATGCGAATGCGTTGAACAAGATCAACGATCATCACTGCGGGAAGTAAGGCAGTAGGCTACGCCTCAACGCCCGCCGCTCTCTTTCATCCGCTCGATGATGTCGGCCATCAGTGCCAGGTCCCGGCGTGAATCGGCGAGGTCGGTCAGCGGCTTCGTGCCTTCGGTGATGTGGCGGTGGAGGCTCTCGAGTTCATTTGAGAAAGCATCGCCGTAGAGCGGCCCGAAGGTTTTCGTCACTGGGCCGAGCGGACCGGCATCGGTGACCTCCAGCCGGGTCGGCAGGCTGCGGATATAGGGCGTGTCGTAGATGATGCGCACGCGTCGGGTGTTGGAGCGCACCTCGATCATGGCGTCGAATAGGCCGAGATCGTCGACCACCGCGTCATACAGGCAAGCGAAATGGCCGTAGTCGAAGGTGACGCTGGTGTTGGCGCCGCCATTGGTGTGGTGGGCGGCCAGCACGCGCGCCGGCTCGCCGATCAGCCCGCGCATCGCCGAAATGTGGTGCGAGGAGAGCGCGGTCAGCCCGCGATAGGCGCGCACCAGGTCGGCCGGCGCATCGGCGCCCACCACTTCGCGGATCAGCGCTTCGCGTTCGCTTGCGCCACGCGCCAGCAGGGCAGGATCGATGTCCTGGGGATAAAGGATTTTCTGGCTCTTCTTGAGAAAGTGCCGGCCTTCCGAGATCAGGTCGAAGATGCGGACATGGGTGATGTCGGCGAAGGCGGGCAGTTCGTCCCTGGCCGCCAGATAGGCAGGCGCGTAGCGGCGCATGTAGCCGACGAAGAGGGTTTTATCGTAGCCCGGCATCAACGCCAGCAGATCGTCGATCTCGCGCACCGTCAGGCAAGCGGGTTTCTCCAGCAGGATGTGCTTGTTGGCCTTCATCGCCGCCCGAACGAAGCGGCTATGAGTGTCGTCGGATGACAGCACAAACACCGCGTCGATGTCGGGCGAAGCGATCAGCGCCTCGGCCGTCTCGAAGGCTTTCGCCGTCGCATATTCGGACGCGATGAGTGACACCAGGCTGGGCGAAACATCGTACACGCCCGCGATCACCCAGCGGTCGCGCTGATCGCTCAGCACCGGCAGATGGATCGACTGCGCGACCTCTCCAAGACCGACAAGCCCGACACGAATTGGTGCCACTCGCAAACTCCCTTTGATTTCAAGTCTGGGCTGGCCAGGACGGCTAGCCTTTGTTTCTCGGCTGGACGGCTATGCCGCGCCGGTGACCAGCGCGACGAGCTCGTTGCCGGTGGTTTCGGAAGCCCGCACGGTTGCCGCCATCTTTCCCGCCCGCATCACCCAGATCTGGTCGGACAGGCGGCGGACCTGATCGAAATTGTGGCTGACTAGGATGACGCTGACCGATTGTTCGCGCAGGCGCCGGATCAGCGCCTCGACATTGGCCGTCTCCTGTACGCCGAGGGCTGCCGTCGGTTCGTCCATCACCACCAGCCTGGCGCCGGAGCCGACGGCGCGGCAGATCGAGATCGCCTGCCGCTGGCCGCCCGACAGGCGCCGCACCCGCTGGTTGATCGACGGCACATTGATCGACAGGCGCGACAGCATGGAGCGGGCCTCGCGCTTCATCGCCTTGCGGTCGAGGAACGCGAAGGGGCCGATGCGCCGCACGATCTCGCGGTTGAGGAACAGGTTCTGGGCGACCGTCAGTTCGTCGATCAGCGCCAGGTTCTGATGCACGGTCTCGATGCCAGCCTTGCGCGCCTCGTCGGGGTTGGCAAAGGGCCGCGCCCTTCCGTCGAAGAACAGATTGCCGGCGTCCGGCTGATGCACGCCGACCAGGCTGCGGATCAGCGTCGACTTGCCGGCGCCATTGTCGCCGATGACGGCGGTGACCTCGCCACGACGGGCCTGGAAGGCGACGTCGGTGAAGGCGCGGATGCCGCCGAAATGCTTGCTCAGCCCTTCGCAGGCGATGATCGCCTCAGTGGCGAGGATGTGATGGGGTGCGCTCATTTCTGATACCGCATGATCAGCGCCGCCAGCACCACGATGGCGCCCACGGCAAGCGGTTGGTAGAAGGCCGACACGTTGAGCAGGGTGAGGCCATTGACCAGCGCGGTCAGCATCAGCGCGCCGATCGCGGGGCCCAGAATGCTGGCACGGCCGCCGAACAGGCTGACGCCGCCCAGCACCACCGCCGCCACCGAATTCAGCAGCAGGCTGGTGTTGATCAGCGGTTCGGCCGAGCCGATGCGGGCGACCAGAAGAATGGCCGCGATGCCGGCGCAGAAGCCGGAAATCGTGTAGGCGGCGACCTTGACCCGATCGGTGCGGATGCCGAGCGCGCCGGCACTTTCGGTCTGACCGCCGGTCGCCAGCAGGTGCACCCCGAAGCGTGTGTGGTAGAGCGCGATATGCGCGACGATGACGGCTGCGATCGCCACCCAGACCGGATAGCCGAACGGTCCGAACGAACCGGAGGCGAGCCTGAGCAGGAAGGTCGAGCCGACCATGGTCGGTTCGCCGCCCGACAGTATGAGGCCGAGGCCGGTGATGGCTGACAGCGTGCCGAGCGTCACCACGAAGTCCGGGATCTTGCCTGCGGTGATGATCAGGCCGTTGAGGAAGCCGACGGCGCTGGTGGCGAGAACCGCAAGCACGCAGGCGATGAAGATGCCATAGCCGCCGGCGTTTACGAGACCGAGGATGATGGCGCCGAGCATGACGGCAGCGGCCAGCGACAGGTCGATGCCCGAGGTGGCGACGACGAAGGTCTGGCCGATCGACAGCACGACCAGGATCGCCGCCGCCAGCAGCAGCGCCTGCAGATTGGCGACGCTGAGAAAGACCGGCTGGGCGAGACCGAAGACGATGACGAGGCCGATCAGGCCGACGACGGATGCCCAGTCGGCCCAGAAGGAGGGATCGAGGAGGAGAGCCGCCAGGGAGGGACGGCTCTCCTCCGCACCCGCCGAATGGGCGGCGGGTGCGTTGTCTGCAGGTGTGCTCACTTCAACATCTCGCGGAAGGGATCGGGATAGTCGCCGCCGGGGCGCGGAAAGTTCGTCAGCGACGCTTCGGCGTTGTCCTTGTTGATCAACAGCACCGGTGCGGGCACGTTGGCGGGCAGTTCCTTGCCCTTGGCCGCTACCGCACAGGCTTCGACGCCCATGGCCCCGACGACATAGGGGTATTGCGCGACGGTGGCGGAGAGTTCGCCGGCGGCGATCGATTTCAGCGCGTCGACGATGCCGTCGAGGCCGATCACCTTGACGTCCTTGCCCGAGGTCTGCACGGCGCGCTCGACGCCCAGCGCCATGATGTCGTTGGCGGCGAAGAACCCGGCGAGATTGGGGTGTGCTGCGAGGATGTCGGTGGCGGCGGTTAGCGCCTTCTCGCGATCCCAGTCGGCGCTGACCATCACCACGACTTCGAGCTTGCCTTCGACGGCCTGCTTGAAACCCTTGATGCGGGCGTTGGAGCCGACATCGCCGACGATGCCGGCGACCAGCGCGACCTTGGCACCCTTCGGCACCAGCTTCAGCATTTCCTCGCCAGCCAGCGCGCCGGCGGCGACATTGTCGGTGCCGATATAGGTCGAGACCGCAAAGCCCGCGGCCTTGGCCTGCTCGGGATCGATGGTGCTGTCGATGTTGACGATCGGCTTTTTCTTTTGCGCGACCGGCACCAGCGCCTGGACGAGGTTGGAAACGCTGATCGGGTTGACCAGATAACAATCGAAGTCCTGCATGGCCAGGGCGGTCAGGCGGTCGGCCTGGCCGGTGGCGTCACCCATATTGGCGGCGGCCTGGACGGTGACATTGACGCCATTCGCCTTGGCCTGCTCCTCGATGCCCTTCTGCATGGTCTGGAAGAACGGGTTGTCGAGGCCTTTGACGATGGCCGCGACTTTCGCCGTGTCCTCGGCGCGAGCGGGCGCTGAGACGACCGTTGCAAGCATGCCTGCACCAAGCAGGCTCGTGCCGAGTTTGAGGCAATTGAACACACGCATGGTTTTTCCTCCTCCTGATTGTTCGATGTGCTGCATCACTGCAATGCCCGACGGCGGGTAAGCGGCCCCGACGCTTGGCGCGACGATCCGCCCACAGGTTGCTGCTCGCCCTGCGATGTGCGGGTCGCAGCCCCGGTTCGGGCGCTTTTTGATGTCAGGCATTGCTCCTCCCAGAGCGCCGGCCGATGCCATACCAGCATTGCCGCATGTTTCAGAAAAAATTGACACGCGTCAAGATTTAAAATGGTGCGTAATGATTTTGGCGATGCAGCCCTGCGGCGTGACCGGCTTGCCGCATTCGCTACAACCAAGACGCGAAAAAGATATCGCGGACGGAACCTTTTAGAGGTATCGGCATTGGTCGCTACTTTTGTGCAGGGGAAGGTTTGGGATGGAGCGTTTCGAAATCCTGGAAGAGCCAACAGGCACATTCTCGATTTTCGACACATTCACGGAATTGCCAGTAACGGTCGAATCTCGGTGGTTTCTCGCTGCTGCCGTCATTGTCGGTGCTGAACGACTGGCGGACCGACGAAGACGATCGGCCGCTTTCAGATGACCTGCTGGCGTGAGCAAAGCCAACCGAGATCGCATCAAAAAATCATACCGTAAGGGAAATGGCGCTCTGTCGTCCAAAGCGACGGTGAGGCATGGGGAACAAGGGGAGGTTGTAGGTGTTGGGAGGTGAAACAATGTCTGATCAGGACGACCTGATCCGAGCGGCCATCGGACGGCTGCTCGCCGAGAAGACAGGTGCCGCCGTCATATCGATGAGCGAGAGCATTGCAGAGCTTCTGACGCTGACCGATGCCGCGCTGGACGAAAGACTGCAAGACCTGTTGCTGGAAATGGCCGAAGTCCGCGGCATGATGGTCGCTCTCGATATCTAGCCGGCCGACCTGTCGTGCCTTTTGGCATCCGCGAATTTCTGGATCGCATTGCGTCGAGCAAGTGGGAAAAGCCGTCAAAACAAGGCGGGCGGCGAGAAGGAAGAAAATGGTGCACTGTCGCCGTAATTCTTGCCCAATGTGACAGATGGCTCGCCGCTTTAACCCTGCTCGATCAGCGTCCGCGCCGCCTCTTTGCCTGCCGCGAGGATGCGATCGGACAATTCCGTTCCTTTCATAGCGCGGGCCATTTGAAGCGCACCGATGAGCGTCGCAAAGACAGCAAGCGCCACGCCTTCCGGGTCCTTGGCCTGCGGAAATGCCTCGGCCAACTGGTGCGCCAAAGCCAGCAAGCGGTCGGTATAGACTTCGCGCGTTTCAAGTGGCTGACGCGCGAGTTCCGGCAGCAGCGCGGCTGACGCGCAGCCCTTTCCCGGGTTGTCCCGATGCTCGGCCGACAGATACGCCTCTATGGCCATCTCCGGACCACCCGAGGCCAATGCTTCCGCCAGCTGCTGCGCCTGAAGCTCCATGGCCGCCGCGATGCTTTCGCGGACAAGCTCCGCCTTGGATTGAAAGTGGGGATAAAACGCGCCGTTCGTCAGCCCGGCGGCGCTCATGATGGTCGCAAGTCCGGACGCGGCTATGCCGTCGCCGCGAAAGCGGTCGGCGGCGACCTCCATGATCCGGCTGCGTGACGCGTCTTTCCGGCCCTTTTCGTAACGCATGGCTGCCATTCCTTTCTGCTATTGCATTATGAGCATAATCTGATATTATGAGTGTAATTCAACGGGCGCAAAAAAGCTAGCCCCCATGAGTTTGGAGCACGAAATGAATATGAATTCCGGAAAAACCGCGATCGTTACCGGAGCCTCCTCGGGCATTGGCCGCGCCAGTGCCGAGGCGCTGGTGCGGGCAGGGTTCACTGTCTTCGGAACGAGCCGCCGCAAGGCCAACGGCCCGGACGGGGTAACCATGCTGATTTGCGACGTGACCGACGGTGAGGCCGTCGCCGCACTCGTCTCAACGGTGCTCGCGCAGACCGGCCGGATCGACTTCCTGGTCAACAATGCCGGCGTCGGTCTGCTTGGAGGCGCCGAGGAATCCTCCGTGGCACAGGTGCAGGCCCTGTTCGACGTCAATCTGTTCGGCGTCATCCGCATGACCAATGCGGTATTGCCGTCGATGCGGCGGCGCGGCGAGGGACGCATCATCAACATCGGCTCGGTGCTGGGCCTCGTGCCGGCCCCGTATTCAGCGTATTATTCGGCGGTCAAGCACGCGCTCGAGGGCTATTCGGAATCGCTCGACCACGAGGTTCGTGCCTTCAATATCCGCGTCTCGATCATCGAACCTGCATACGTGCGTACCGTCTTCGACCAGAACGGAATCGAGCCGGATTCGCTGTTGAAGGAATACGATCGAGCGCGAGCCGGGCTCGAAGCGCTCCTTCGCGATGTGATGCCTGTAGCCGATCGACCGGAAGTGGTGGCCCAGGTGGTCGTCAAGGCGGCGACCGATGCCAATCCGCGACGGCGCTATACCGCCGGCAAGGCCGCGCGCCAGGTCAGCCTCCTGCGCCGCTTTGCCCCCGCGGGGATATTCGACAAGAGCCTGCGCAAGCAGTTCCGCCTGCCGGTCTGAAGAACAGTCAGATAGAGGATATCACGCACATGCGCCTAGCAACGACGACACAATTGGCCAGTCCCCACAAGACGGAGGTGCCAGGCACGACGCATAGGTTCAATCAGTCGCCCCGCTCACCGGCGTCGTTCCAGGACACGCCGACGCGTTCGGTGGATGTCGGCGGCACGGCGTTCGTCTACCGGGAGCTCGGCCCCAGGACCGGCGTACCGGTGATCCTGCTCAACCATCTCGCTGCTCAACTGGACAATTTCGATCCACGCATCGTCGATGGCCTCGCCGCGAACCGTCCGGTGATTGCCTTCGACAACAGAGGCATCGGCGCTTCGGGCGGCAAAACGCCGTCAAGCATTGCCGAGATGGCGCGGGATGCGGTCGCCTTCATCCGGGCGTTGGGGTTCGAAGAAGTCGATCTCTTCGGCTTTTCACTTGGCGGCTTCGTGGCGCAGGAGATTGTGCTGACCGAGCCCGGGCTTGTGCGTAAACTCATCCTGGCCGGAACCGGGCCGGCCGGTGGCGAAGGCATCGACAAGGTGACGCCGTTGACGATCAGGGACATGATCAAGGGCGCACTGACTTTTCGGGATCCGAAATACTATCTCTTTTTCACAACGACGCTGAATGGGCACCGCGCCGCGACAGCATTCTTGGAACGGCTGAAAGAGCGCAGGACCAACCGTGACAAAGCAGTATCTCTGACCGCGTTCAGCGCGCAGCTCAAGGCGATCAAGGCCTATGGGCGGCAGGCGCCGCAAGATCTGGGCACTATCCGCATTCCCACATTGGTGGCAAACGGAGACCAGGACAAGATGGTGCCAAGCAGTAATACCTTCGACCTCGCCCGGCGGATCCCGGGGGCACAATTGGTGATCTACACGGATGCCGGGCACGGCGGCGTCTTCCAGAACCACGCTGATTTCGTTCCGAAAGCCCTGGGCTTCCTCGATGCCTGATGCCTTTCTTCCGGGGGCGGTTTGTTCCGGAACATCAAAAATTTTCAGAAAGTCACTGCCATGAAGGCATTCGTTGTCGACAAGTATAGCAAGAAGGGCACTCTGCGATTGGCGGAGATACCGGAGCCGGAGTTCGGGGATAGCGATGTCCTGGTCGAGGTCCACGCCGCGGCGGTGAACCTCCTCGATTCCAAAGTCAAAACCGGAGAGTTCAAGCTTATCCTGCCCTATCGCCGGCCCTTCATCCTGGGCCATGACGTGGCCGGGACAGTTGTCCGCGTGGGATCGAAGGTCCGCAAGTTCAAACCCGGCGACGATGTCTATGCGCGGCCGCGCGATGGCCGGATCGGGACATTCGCCGAATACATCGCCATGGATGAAGGCGACGTGGCCTTGAAGCCTGAGAACCTCAGCATGGAAGAGGCGGCCTCGATCCCGCTGGTCGGTCTGACCGCCTGGCAGGCACTCATCGAAAGGGCAAACCTGGCGAAGGGACAGAAGGTCTTCATTCAGGCTGGCTCCGGCGGCGTGGGCACATTCGCCATCCAACTGGCAAAGCACCTCGGCGCAACCGTTGCCACCACCGCCAGCGCGGCAAGTGTCGATCTGGTCAAGGGGCTCGGCGCCGATGTCGTCGTCGACTACAGGAAAGATGACTTCGAGAAGGTCCTGTCGGGCTACGACGTCGTCTTGAACAGCCAGGACGCCAAAACGCTTGAAAAATCGTTGAATGTGCTGAAACCGGGTGGGAAGTTGATCTCCATCTCCGGTCCGCCGGATCCCGAATTCGCCCGGAAAAAGGGACTGAACGTCGCGCTGCGACTGGTACTGCGCTTTCTGAGCCGCGGGATCCGGGCCAAAGCCAAACGCCGCGACGTGAAGTTCTCGTTCCTTTTCATGTGGGCGCAGGGCGACCAGCTAAGCAAGATCACGTCGCTCATCGAATCCGGAGCGATCCGCCCGGTTGTCGATCGGGTCTTTCCGTTCGAAGCGACCAATGAGGCTCTGGCCTATGTCGAAACAGGACGCGCCAAGGGCAAGGTGGTCATCAAGGTCAGATAGAAACTCAGCTGCGAAAGAGCGTCAGCCGCGCCGCGCCGCATCGATCGCCGCGACGTCGATCTTCTTCATGTTCATCATCGCATCAATGCGCGCTTGGCTTCCTCGCCGCCGGCCGCCATCGCTTCGGTCAGCGTGCGTGGCGTGATTTGCCAGGACACGCCCCATTTGTCCTTGCACCAACCGCACACGCTCTCCTGGCCGCCGTTGCCGACAATGGCATTCCAGTAGCGGTCGGTTTCCTGCTGATCGTCGGTGGCGATCTGGAACGAGAAGGCCTCGCTCTGTTTGAACGCGGAGCCGCCGTTCAATCCGATGCAAGGAATGCCGGCGACGGTGAATTCGACCGTCAGCACATCGCCCTTCTTGCCGGACGGATAGTCGCTCGGCGCACTGTGAACGGCACCCACCTTGGTGTCTGGAAAGGTTTCTGCGTAGAAGCGAGCCGCAGCCTCGGCGTCCTTGTCGAACCAGAGGCAAATCGTGTTCTTTGGCATGCTTGGCATTGCGTGTTCCTTTCGCGTCAGAGTTGATCTGGCAGAGGTCAGCCCAGAAGATTGCGTGCCGTGCGCATGAAGATCCTTGAGCCGATCGGGATCAGGTCGTCGGGGAAATCATAGTCCGGATTGTGCAACGCAGGGTGGCGCTCGCCCGCACCGAGGAAGAACATCGCCGACGAAGCGCTGTGGCCGAACAGGCCGAAATCTTCCGAGGCGCGCATCGGCAAGGCTTCTTCGCCGTGCGCGACGCCCTCTTCGTTGAGCGCGCGTTGCAGCTGCTCCACCGCGTCCGGTGCATTGACGCTGGCGACGAAGATTTCGTGATAGTCCCACCGGGCGGAAAGACCATGCTGGCCGGCAATCTTCGCGACCAGCGTCTCGGCGGCGGCGCACAGGTCTGCCATACGCTCGTCGCGGCGGGTGCGCAGCGTCGCCCAGACTTGCGCTTGGCCCGGCGCAATGCCGAACACGGCTTCGCCCATCGCGGCATGGGTGACGGTGACCATGGAGAAATCGTCGTCGGCGAAGGTTCCGCGCCCGAGCGCGGGCAGGGCCGGCATCAGCTGGCTGATCGCCAGCATCGGCGAGGTGCCGGTCTCGGGCATCGACGAGTGCGCGGTCTTGCCCTCCAGCACGATGCGCATGCCGCGTGAGGCGCAGTTGACCACGCCGGGTTTGAGCCGCACCTCGCCGAACGGCACGCCGGGCAGATTGTGCAGCGAGAAAGCGAAATCCGGCGCGATCTCGCCGAAGCGGGGATCGGCGACGACGCCGGCCGCGCCATTGCCGGTTTCTTCCGCCGGCTGGAACATCAGCACGACGCGGCCGCTCGCCGGTCTCTCGCGCCCGAGCTGGCGGCCGAGGGACGCCAGGATCGCGGTATGTCCGTCATGGCCGCACATATGCGACTTGCCGGGCACGCGCGACGAATGCGGTACGCCCGAAAGTTCTTCGATCGGCAAGGCATCGAGTTCCGAGCGGAACAGCACCGTCGGTCCCGCCCTGCCGCTGTCATATATGGCCGCGACGCCGTGGCCGCCCAATCCAGTCAGCACCTTGTCCGGTCCGGTATCGGCGAGGAAATCGACGACCTCTTTTGCCGTCTTCTCCTCTTCATTCGAGATTTCCGGCTGCTGGTGCAACTGGCGCCGCCACGCGGTCAATTCGACGATGTCCCGGTTGGTCAGGGTCATGCTTTTTGGCCTCCGCTGCATTCATTCTTCGCCATTTGTCTTCGTGCGCTCAGCTGAGTTCCTGGGCTAGTCCGATGAGAAGCCCTTCAGGCCCACGGATGTAGCAGAGCCGATACACGTCTTTATACCGGACTACTTCGCCTACGAGCTGCGCGCCGCGCGTGCGGAGCCTTTCGAGCGTGTCGTCGATGTCGTCCACGGTGAACATGACGCGGAGGTAGCCCAGGGCGTTGACCGGGGCGTTCCGGTGATCCGCGACGACAGGCGGCGCGAGGAAGCGGGAGAGTTCGAGCCGACTGTGGCCATCCGGTGCGCGCATCATGGCAATCTCGACATGCTGATCGCCCAGTCCAGTGACACGTCCGGCCCATTCTCCTTCGATCGTGGCCCGACCTTCGAGTTCGAGGCCGAGTTCGCGAAAGAAATCAATCGTCACTCCGAGGTCTTCGACGACGATCCCTACATTGTCCATCCGCTTGAGGGCCATGTTCTCCAATCTCCAAGGTGTCGTTCCAATCTACCAACAATGGACGCTTGAGGTGCCCCAACACCGATCGTGCGGTCGTTAGCGCAGGCGGTTGGGGCACAGGGCTTTGAACTGGTCTAGCGTATAGTCGTATCCGGAAGCGCCAGAGCCATCCAGCACCACGTTTTCGTCGGTGTCTGATATCAGGTAATCCGTCGCCGCGTCCGCATCGGGATTGCGCCCCTGGAACAGCATGTTCGCGCCGTAGAAGGTGGTGAATCTGCCGGTCCTGCAGTTGGCTGATATCTCAAGGTGCAAGGGCGTCTGCACCTCCTTGGCAATGCACGCCTCGGTCATCTTGCCAACATAGTCGCGGCAGAAGGCGATCGCATTCTGCCTCGTATGCCTGGCCACGATCCTGGCATGGGAGGATCCGATGCCGGATGTCTTGACGATCGTGACCTCCATGCCCGCCCTGCCGCCGTAATAGAGGGTTTTGGCCTCCGCCGATGTGGCCAGGACCAAAGTGGACAGCATGAGCAGCAAACATCGCATGAAACACCTCCCTTTGACCGCGAAGGATTCCCGCGCACCATCGTTCGGTCAACCCTCGATCGCGGTCGCCGCTGGTGCTGCGCTCCAGACTATTGATTGATCTCGGGTTCAACGAGCCTTGCCAGGTTTCTGAGCGACTCCTGCCAGCCAAGGTAGCAGGCCTCGACCGGAATGACGTCCGGAATGCCGGTCTGGGTGATGTCGATCTCGGTGCCGACCGACACCTTTTTCAAGACGACGCTCACCTGGATCTCGCCGGGCAGATTGGGGTCGTCGAACCTGTCGGTGTAGAGCAAGCGTTCGCCCGGAACGAGTTCGAGATACTCGCCGCCGAAGGAATGGCCGTCGCCGGTCGTGAAATTGCGGAAGGACATCTTGAACGTGCCGCCGACCTTTGCCTCGAGGTGATGGACAGTGCAGGTGAAGCCGTTCGGCGGAAGCCACTTCGCCAGCGCGTCTGCTTCAACGAAGGCGCGATAGACTTTTTCCGGGCTGGTCGTCAGAACGCGATGCAAACGTACGGTGCCGGGCATTTCTGGATCCTTTCATGATTGCTATTCGGTACCCCAAGGACGAACGAGGCGTGGCCAGTCCGACATCGGCTCTCGAATTTTTTAAGGCGCCTCGCAACCTGTTCGGCTGGCGCCCGCATGGCATGCGCTGTTCAACCTCGCGCCCCCGCCCAATGGTCGGCTATTCGATCTAATTTCTTTGCAAGCCGTTAAGGCGCCCATGCTGTAAATCAGCATTTGCTAATGATCCATTCGAATCTGGGGCAAGCCATGACCAAGAATCTCGGCAACGCACGCTATATGCCGCCAAAGGACGCCAAGGTCTCCGTGTTCAGCAAGGCCGCACCGGCGCTGTTCCCACTGGTCGTGGCGGCGCTGGGCTACATGATCGGCAAGCAGTTCTTCGGCCTCTAGGCTCGAAAATCGGTCTCCTGTGAAAGGGTAGATCAGGCGCCGATCTCGGTAACCACCTCTGCCCTG
Source organism: Mesorhizobium sp. M0293 (assembly GCF_040321735.1). Lineage (NCBI taxonomy): Bacteria > Pseudomonadati > Pseudomonadota > Alphaproteobacteria > Hyphomicrobiales > Phyllobacteriaceae > Mesorhizobium > Mesorhizobium sp. M0293. Next base: position 8,224 of record NZ_JAMYSA010000096.1, on the reverse strand, counting down.
GCCTCCGCGGAGCGGATGCGATCGCTGGCCAGCAGCACGACCGGGCAGGTGACGGCGTCAAGCACCGCCGTCGCGGTATCGCCGAAGAACAGCTCTTCGCCCGGCCTTTGCGTGACACCCATCACCACCATGGCAGCACCCTTGGCCACTTCCCTGGCGATCGCCTTGTCAGGCGTGGCGCGGGTGCGGATGGCGGTGTCGACTTGCACGCCATAGCGAACGGCCAGATCGGCAATATCCTTCAGCATGGCTTCCTCGCGCCGATGCGAGACGGAGGTGGTCTTGCCGCCTTGCCGTGCCGCCTGCGATAACCGGCAGCGTTGGATAGAGATGGCATCGGGCGGCGAGCGGAAGCGCAGCGCCCGTTCGGAACCTGAATCAGGTCGGGGCTTTATCCCACTGTTTGAAAATGATTTTCTTCAACCGGCTCGTTCTACACATGAACGTCGCCGAAAGAGAGTTCGCCATCGTCGCCAGGCGTCAGGAAGGCAGCCATCAACAGGCCTGCGTAGAGGAGCGCAACCGCGGCGACAATGACCGCGCCCGGAATGGGACCGAGGGCAGCGGCGCTGACGGCCTCGCGCAATGTGCTGACGAAGCCGACCGGCACAGCTTGGTCGATCAGGCTCGGCGTCGACAGTTTGAGGATCCAGGCGAGGAACAGGATCAGCATCATATGCAGGTAGTTGCGGCGCAAACGCCGCGCGAGCGCCACTCTTTGCGAGACCAGGAATTTCGGCGCGCGCAAGCTTTCACCAACGATCAGCAGCCAGTCGGAAGCGAAGTCCGGCTGCGGCGAGAAGATCTGCGCGAAATAGTGGCGCTCGAACTGGCGCACGCGGGCGCGATAGACATCGAAGAACCGGTAGCGACGCGCCTCGATCCACAACAGAAGGAGCACCAGCAGCATGGCGAAAAGCAGCACGCCGTGATGGGCGCTGGCCGTTGACAGCGACACCGACAGCATGGCGGCGACAACGGTGATCGCCCAATTGCTCGTACGGTCGAGGCGGTCGCGCCAACCGGCCATGCGCGCAATCTCCGCGCGGTGGAAATGCGACATCACGGTAACCAGTTCGCCTGGCGAAAGCGATCTGCCGATGGGCGTTGCCGGCGCATCATTCATAACGCCCTCCAACCAACTGAAACGCCTCAGACTTGATCTCGTTCCGCGACGTCCGGATTTCGCATTGGCCGGCCGCCTCCACCGCTTGGTGACCGCCACGCTGCGCCGGCGTGGCGGTCACCGCCGCAGTTCAACGATCACATTGCATTGTCGGGTCTTGACCCCACCGCGACGAACCCCAAATCGATCATACCGGTGCCGACGCGGGGGCCGGCTTCATGGCGGCGCCCGCGTTGGCCGATGGCGTTACGACCATCGAACCCGACACCAAGTGCCGGAGGCGATGAAGGCGCGAGACCCGGTCCAGGGTGTTTCCCAGGTGGAGCGGATCGGAGCAGAAGGGAGCGAAAACAGCAAGCGCAAATGGGGTCTGGGTCAGACGGCGCATTGTCCCCGGAGCATGGCAAAGAGCATGTAAACGAACCAGGATCAAGAAAGGAGCAAATGCAATGACCATTCGTGATCTAATGCCATGGAGCCGCGACACCAACCAGGCTCCGACCCTCTTTCGCGACCGCGACCAGGACCCGTTCATGAGCCTGCATCGCGAGATGAACCGCCTTGTCGACGACATGTTTCGCGGCTTCGGTGCACGGCTTCCGTCCATGTTCTCTTCGGCCGGCGGTAGCTGGCCCAGCGTGGAAATCTCCGAAACGGACAAGGAGATCCGTGTGACGGCCGAGATACCCGGCATGGAGGATAAGGACATCGAGGTGTTGCTCGATGACGGCGTCCTGACGTTGCGCGGTGAAAAACACGCCGAAACCGACGACAAGGAACGTCAGTTCTCCGAGCGGTTCTACGGCCGCTTCGAACGTCGCATTCCGATCGGCTTCGAAGTCGAAGAAGACAAGGTCGCAGCCGATTTCCGCAACGGCGTGCTGTTCGTCACTTTGCCGAAGTCCGAGAAGGCGCAGAGCAGGACAAAGCGCATCCCCATCGGCGGCGGGAGCACCAAACACTAGAATAGATCAGCCGCGCGAGTGCGTTCGCGCCCGCCCGACAACCGACCTGAGTTCCTCGGGGATTGGCCGAATTCGCGCCGGTCACATGGATCTTGAGAATCTCGTTGCCTTGGGCAACATGGCGGCCATGCCTGAGGCGCGAGAATGAACAAGCCGATTTCTGCCGCACCGCCGCGCAAGGCGCCGATGGCGCTGACCGAGGCGCTGGTTGCTCACACCATGCGCGCGGTCGAGGATGCCGGGCCGACACCGGGCATGGTTTATATGACCGATGCGGACTATGCGCGCATCCGCGACGAGGTGCTGGCCACAGCTCCAGCCGGACCGCTGAAACTCTTTGCCTATGGCTCGCTGCTTTGGAAACCCACCGGCGAGGTGTGGGGTGGGGAACGCGCGGTAGCGACCGGCTGGCACCGGTCGTTCTGCTTTACGGTGCAGCGTTTTCGCGGCACGGTCGAGCGGCCCGGCCTGATGATGGCGCTCGACCGTGGCGGCCAGTGCCGGGGCATGATGTTCGAGATCGCCAAACCTATCGCGGCCAATCTCGAAGCGTTGCTGCGCCGCGAGATGACCATCCTGCCGGCCGTCAACGTGCCGCGCTGGCTGCAGGTCAGGACCGAAAGCGGCCTGTGCCGCGCGCTCGGCTTCGTCGTCGATCCCGCCAATCCGCGCTATGCCGGCAAGCTCGACAAGCAGGCGATCGCGGCGACGCTGGCGACAGCGGTCGGCCATTGGGGGTCGGGTGCCGAGTACCTGTTCGAGACGATCCGCCATCTCGAAACCTACGGCATCCGCGATCGCAATCTGTGGCGGTTGCAGGAACTGGTGGCCGAGGAGATCCGAGGCGTACAGGCTAAGGATGCTTGAAGGTTAAAGCACCTTGCGAAAGCAAAGCTCTGATTTCGGAGGCTGCGGCAGCAAGAAATTTAATGAATTGAAAATAGTTTCTGTCCCTACGATGACTTGAACACCGGCGCAGGACACGGTGCGCGTGGGCCAGCTATGAGATCCTCCACCGGAGAGCATTATCCAGCGCTGGATCATATTCGGGGCCTTGCGGCCTTTCTGGTCTTCACCTGGCATTTCCTTCATGAGTCTCCCGAAGGCCCAGTGCCATATGGCTTCGTGCCGGCTCTTCCTATCTTCAGCTTTCTGGATGAAGGGCACACCGGCGTTTCACTGTTCATGGCGCTTTCCGGCTACCTGTTCGCCAAGCTCCTCGATGGAAAACGGATCAACTATCTGCCCTTCTTTGCCAACAGGGCGCTCAGGCTGCTTCCGCTTCTGCTGGTCGTGATATGCATCGAGGCTTGCCGCAGGTACCTGGCCGGCCAGTCCCTGGATGGGTATTTCACGGGGGTTGGCGAGGGGGTTCTTCTTCCCACCCTTTCGAATGGCGGCTGGTCGATAACGGTGGAAGCTCACTTCTATCTGCTGCTGCCGTTTTTACTGATGGCATCCAGGCGGTTTGTGTTCGCGCCCTTGCTGTTCATCGCGGTAGCCATTGTGCTGAGGTCGGTCTTGTATGTGCAAATCGGCGAGATGCAGTCGGCAGGGTCCTTTACCATCATAGGACATGTGGATCAGTTTCTGGCCGGCATACTTGCCTTCCACCTGCGTGCCCACGCGAAGAACCGGCACTGGTTGGCGTTGGCCGTTCTCATAGCATTTTCGGGGTTCTTCTGGTGGTTCGATGCCGCCGGCGGATTTTACCAACTGGGACGTTATCCATCGCCCCATTGGATATGGATCATCTTGCCAACCCTGGAAGCGGCAGCCTATTCGTTCGGTATCGCCTACTACGACACGAGCTTTTCGAGAAAGCGAACAAGCCTGCCCTTCAAGATCCTGGAGAAGGCGGGGGCCTACAGCTATTCGATCTATCTTCTGCACCCGTTCTTCATCATGCAGCTGGCTGCGTTCATAGACACGAATGTCATGAGCATCAGCAATTTCTATGTTGCGTGCCTCTGGTCCGGGCTCTGCTTCGTGGCGACAATTCCAATCGGCCATTTCAGCTACACATGCATCGAAGCGCCATTCCTGCGCCTGCGCCTGCGCTATGTGGACCACAAGCCTGGAACCGCGGCTGTTGCGACCGCCAATACACCAAACATCGTTCACCCGTCCCTGAGCCACACCAGCATCTCGCCGGCTTCGCGGTTGTCCCAGGCGAAATAGGGGATGGCGGTCAGGCGCGTCTCGGAGGTCGCCGGCGGCTCGGGCCGGTAGAGCCCGCTTTGCCAGCCATCACCTTCGTCCGATCGGGCGACGGCCGACAGCGTCACCACGCCGCCAAGAAGCTCCGGCCGGTGCTGTGCTTCGACGCCGGCCGCCCTCGGCAGTGTCAGGCGATGCAGCTGGCTGTCATTGTCGGTCGCCTCGACGCAGTAGATCAGCGGACCGCGCGACAGCGCGACGCGGCCGGCATCCTGGCGCACCTGCGGGTTGGCGTAGAGCCGCTCGATCGGCATTTCGAGATCGAGTCGCACCTGGTCGCCCTTCTTCCATGTCCGCCGGATCGCGGCGTAGCCGTCGCTGGTGGTATCCGCCAGCTTGACCGCCTCACCATTGACCTTGAGCTCGGCGCCGGTGCTCCACGCCGGGATGCGCAGGTGCAGTGTGAACGCAACCGGCGCCCGCGGCTCGATCGTGATCTCGATGGCGCCGTCCCAGGGATAGCGGCTTGCCTGCGTCAGGCTCACCGGCACGCCTGATATGTCGAAGCGGGCGGTCGAGTCGCCGTAGAGATGCACGGCAAAGGCATCGTCGGCCAAGCTGTAGAAATAGCTGCCGATCGAGGCGACCATGCGCCCGATATTGGGCGGACAGCAGGGGCAACGGTGCCATTTCCACCTGTTGTGCTTGCCCCGGCTTTCCAGCGGGTTTTCATAGAAGAACAGCGAGCCGTCGAGCGACAGGCCCGAGATAGAGCCGTTGTAGAGGGCGCGTTCCATCATGTCGGCGTAGCGCGCGTTCGGCCCCATGCCGAGCATGCGGCTGGCCCAGAACACCAGCCCGACCGCGGCACAGGTCTCGGCATAGGCGCTTTCGTTGGGCAGATCGTAGTCGCTGGTGAAGCCCTCATTATGCGCAGATGGGCCTAGTCCACCGGTGATGTAGAGGCTCTTGGTGGTGAGATCATCCCACAGAAGGTCGAGCGCTGTCCGCAGACTGTCATCGCCATATTCGGTGGCGATGTCGGCCATACCGGAATAGAGGTACATCGCCCTGACCGCATGGCCGACGACCTTGTCCTGCTCGCGCACTGGAATGTGCGACTGGCTGTATTCGTAGGTCTTGAAATGATAGGCCTTCGGGTCGGCGCCGCGGGCGCGCGCCTCCTCGTCGAAATAATGCGGCTGCTGGCCACGCTGGTCGATGAAATATTTGGCAAGATCCATGTATTTCCGCTCGCCGGTCACCCGCGCCAGCTTGACCAGCGCCAGTTCGATCTCCTCGTGGCCGCAATAGCCCTTCTTCTTACCGGGTTCGGGGCCGAGCACCGACGCGATATGGTCGGCATAGCGGCACATGATGTCGAGCAGCTTGCGTTTTCCCGTCGCCTGGTAATAGGCGACCGCACCCTCGATCAGGTGGCCGGCGCAATAGAGCTCATGGCAGTCGCGCAGGTTGGTCCAGCGCTTGCCGGGCTGGATGCGCTGGTACCAGCTCGAGAGATAGCCGTCCTCCTGCTGCAGCTTGCCGTACATGTCGATGACGGCATCGATCTTTTTCTCGAGTTCCGGGTTCTTGCGCCGGTAGAGCGAATAGGCCGCGGTCTCGATCGTCTTGCCAAGATCGGAATCCCAGAACATCTGCGTGGTAACCGTCGACCCGGTGAATTCCGCGCCCTGGCGGTCGGCTTCGTCGGGCGAGGGCGAGTGGAAAGGAATGACGACGCCGGGCGAGGGCCGGTCGGGGTCGATCTGCTCCAGCATGCGGGCTTCCACGCAGCGGTCGTAGAGGATGTCGGCGGTGCGCGTGGCCACTGCGCCGGCGCGGTCGCCCCAGAAGCCGTGCACGTCGACCTGCGGCACCGGCAGCGGGCGGAAGGCGAGCTTTGGTTTTCCGGTTTTTGCGGATGGCGATGCGGTCATGTGCTCACTCCATTCAGTCTGTCTATTTGATGGCCCCGGCCATCAGGCCGCGGATGTAGAAGCGCTGCAGGACCAGGAACAGGATGAGGCAGGGCACCATCATCACGGTGACGCCCGCCTGTACCGCGCCCCAGTCGATGGCGCCGAAGCGGCCCGACTGCAGGGCGGTCATCATCACCGGCAGGGTGAATTTGGACTGGTCGGTCATCAGCACGAGGGCTGCGAGGAATTCGTTCCAGGCGCCGAGGAAGGCAAACAGCGCGATGGTGACGACACCCGGCCAGACCAGCGGCAGCATCACCTTCACAAGCATGGTGAGATTGCCGGCACCGTCCATGCGCGCGGCTTCCTCGATCTCGCGCGGCACCGCGTCGAAGGCGTTGCGCATCATGAAGATCGAGAACGGCAGCTGCAGCGTCACATAGACGCCGACCAGGCCGGTCAGCGTGTTGTGCAGGCCAAGCTTGGTCAGCACCAGGAAGATCGGCGTCAGGATCGACTGGAACGGGATCATGATCGTCGACAGGATGAGGATGAAGAACAGGTCCTTGAACGGAAACCGGAACCGCGAAAAGCCGTAGCCGGCCAGCACGCTGACGGCGACCGACAGCAGCACGGTCATCACCGAGACGTAGATGCTGTTTTGCGCCGAGACCCAGAGCCCGTCGCCGAAGCTGTTGAGCGTGGCATAGTTCTCCAGCGAGAAGCCTGACGTCGGCCAGGGCGGCAGCGGCGGCAGGCGCGCTTCGGCCGCTGGCTTGAACGCCGACAGCACCGCCCAGACGATCGGCGCGGCAAACAGCACCGAGGCGACGATGCCGGTCGAATGCTCGCCGATACGGGCCAGGAGCCGGCGGTTGCGGGAAGCGGCCTGCGCCATCAGTCGAGCCCCTCTGGCTTGCGCAGCAGCCACAGCTGGACGAGGCTGAGCGCCACTAGGACGACGAGCAGCACCATCGAGAGTGCTGCACCATAGCCGAGCTTGAACGACACGAAGGACTGGTTGAAGATCCAGTAGACCGCCGTCAGCGTCTGGTTGCGCGGGCCGCCGCGCAGGATGATGTAGAACTGATCGAAGGCAAGGATCGAGCCGGCGACCGACAGGATCAGCGCCAGCGCCAGCGTGCGGCGCATCAGCGGCAAGGTGATTGCCCTGAACCTGGCGAACGGCCCGGCGCCGTCAATGACGGCGGCCTCCTGCAGGTCCTGCGGGATCGATTGCAGGCCGGCCATCAGAATGATCATGGTGAAGCCGGCGACCTTCCAGACGACCATGGCGATGATCGACCAGAAGGCCGGCTGGAAGGTGGCCAGCAGGTTGAATTTCTTGTCGATCAGGCCGAGATCGTAGGCAGCCGGGCTGAACAGGCCGGAATCGACGTTCAAGAGCCACGACCAAAGCAGGCTGGCCGAGGCGAAGCCGACAACCGCCGGCATGAAGAACATGGTCCGGTAGAGATTGGTCAGCGGCCGTGGCCGTTCGACGAACAGCGCCAGCGGAAACGCCACCACGAAGATCGCGATGGTGACGATCACGGTGTAGTAGGCGGTGAAGCGCAGCGCGTTCCAGAACCTGGTGTCGCGCAGGATGGCGACATAGTTGCCGAAGCCGATAAAGCTGTGCTCGCCCATCAGCGGCCAGTTGTGCAGCGACATCCAAGCCGTCATGCCGAGCGGGATCAAGAAGAAGACGACGACCAGCGCGACGGCCGGCGCGACGTAGAGCAAGCCGATCCACTGCCGGCGGCTGGCGCCGGCGCGTTTGCGGGTTGGGGCAGGGGTTGCTGCGGTGATGACGGTCATGGCTGCTCTTCCGTTAGCGCTGCGTCCCCCTCCCCCTTGAGGGGAGGGTCCGGCCGAAGGCTGGGGGTGGGGTCCTCTCTGCAGTGCGCCGACATCAAGAAAACGTCGAGCACTGCCGAGACGACCCCCACCCCCCCGGGCGGCCCACCACCACACCCCCGGGGGGGGGTGGGGCGCCGCGGGTGGGGGAGGCGGGGGGAGAATGACAGGGCAAGACGTCACGGCCCGAG